>JAZRRT010000191.1:0-27210 GCA_045650985.1 Acutalibacteraceae bacterium
GAATAAGAGGAGAGCTGTTAACTGTCGGTCTGAAGAATCGCCTTGACTGTGCGGTTGAGATTTACAATGAGAATCCCGATACGCTGATAGTTGTCAGCGGCGGACAGGGCCCGCAGGAGGATATAACAGAGGCGTTGGCAATGGAAAGGTATCTGTTGCGCTGCGGAGTTGAAGCCGACAGAATCATAAAAGAAGAAAAGGCGACAAGCACTTACGAGAATTTTGTTTATTCAAAACAGATTCTTGACGGGCTTTTGGGAGAAGGATATGACGTTGCTTTTGTTACAAACGAGTATCACGTCTACCGTGCAGGCTCGCTTGCAAGAATAGCAGGATTCGAAAACGTTACTCACGCGCACAGCAGCACGGTGTGGTACACGGTGATACCGAGCTGTATACGAGAATGTATGGCCGTTGTAAAACTTTGGATTTTTAAACAGTAAAAAAGCAAGGCAGTTTGCGTAAGAAAGCTGCCTTGCTTTTTCTTTATTAAATAACGCTGCCGCAGCCATTCGGAGGGGCTGCGGCAGAACGTGACATCTTCAGGGAGAACCCGAAGAGCGCAACTTACGGAGAGCTGCGCGAAGTGTCCGAAATTAAATGCACAAAGAAGCCGAGAAAATGTCGATTAATATGCTTCTTTATAATTATATTTTAGAATAAAAAAATCCGTTTGTAAAGATTTAAATCCTAAACTTTTTATAAAATAAACAATGAGAAAACACAATTTTTTTGTCGTATTTGTGCAAAATAACGGTATCTTTGTTTTTGGTTGTTTATTTTTGACCAAAAACTCTCTGAAAGAATTTTTAGCAGGTGCTTCAGCGGTTGAGATGAACGTGAAACATCAGATAAAAATAAAATCTCCCCGACAACTTGTGGTCATCGGAGAGATTTGTGAACGGTTGATTATCAATCAATCTTACCTTATTTAACAAGTTTGTTAATAAGTTCAGTGATTTTATAGGGGATTGTTGCAACGTCTGAAACGAGGGGAATATAAATGGGGCATATTGCAGCTGCAACGGTAAGTGCGATAAGCAGAAGGAACGTAATGCCGTACTTTTCAAGGCGTGAGCCTGCCAGCATAACGATGTAGCCGGGGAAGAAGATTATCTTCAGCGCAACGTTGAGCTTTTTGTATTGCTCCTTCATAACGACAGCATCCTCGATAATCGGGAAAAGGTTTGTAAGAAGCGAAACCGAAACCCATGCAAAGAAGAAGGGGAGGATAAAGTCGAGAGTAAGCGTAGGCACTTCGATAACTTCCGGGTTAGTTAACGACTGGATGAGCTCTGCGGGAAAAGAAATAAATCCGCTGTAATTGCCGAGATTGAGAATGTTTACAAGCGGGAAAATGCCGACTGCGCAAGCAAGAAGGAAGTTGAGAAGACCCGGAATAAAGCAGAACATATAGCTCTTTACGGGACCCTTGATAAGCTCGTGCTCAATGTGTCCGCACATTTCGTCTGTGCGAAGATAACGGTTATCTTCAACGGGGCATCTGAAGATACGGCACATAATCTGCTCAAAAAGAGCCTTTGTCAGTGCGCCGGGAAACGTTAAAATTTTAGTGATGACATATATCAGTTTCATTCAAATACCACCTCGCCGTTCCGGAAAAGTTGTTCGTTTGTGATTTCGCCGTTGAGGTATTTGTCAACCGTGGGGCTGAGCTTCATCTCTGCCTGTGAGAGGAAGTTTGCCGCTGCGTCGTAGCCGGTGTCCATACCTAATTTTTTGCTGAGCAAAGCGTAGAAGTTGATTGTTTCGACAGTGAGGTAATACTCATCGTTGAAGCAAAGTGAAGCGTACTCGTAAGCCTTCTCGTAGTTGCCTGAAAGGAACTGGCAAAGCAGGGCTTCGTAATATACGTCGCTGAGTTCAGATGACGGGTTAGCCATAATTTTCTCTAAATATACCATAGCTTCGTCGTACTTACCCTGATAGCGCAGATTAAGTGAGTAATAAAGGTCGGTATAGTCGCTTTCACCGTTGATTTCGATTATTGTCTTGATATGCTTGTCGGCATCTTCGTAATAGCCTGATCTGATTGAAAGCACGACCAGATTATCAAGATACATCCACGTGCACTCGGGAAGATACTCAGCAATCTTCAGACAGTACTCATACTGAACTTTTGTGTCCTTTTCGCAGACTGAAGAAGCGGCAACCTTATAGTAATTTATAACGCCCTTCTCTGCGTTTGTTGTGGCTTTGGCTTCCATTTCATCGTACTTTTTGATGAGCTCGTCGTAAGGAATTTCCTCTACCTTGATGGTGCCGTTGCTGAGCTTGGAAGTGTAGGGATAAAGCACATCGTTGCAAGCTGACGCATAAGTGTCGATGCTTGTTATGAAATCATACATTTTCTTGACTTCTTTGTTCCAAGGGGCATTGACGTTTGACTGGCCTGCTTTATCTTTCCATTGAAGCTTTTCAACGGTGCCGTTTTCGTTGGTTACAACCGCTGTATCATCGTAGAAGTAATTTGAAATGAGATAGTTGACGTCATCAATTGAGCCGAGGTTGAAGCATACGTCAATGAGTTTTCTTGCAGTTTTCCAACCCATATTGTAAACGCTTCCGAAACGGGAGAGTGCTTCGTTCGGCTTTTTCTCGTCGAGGTATTTGTAGCCTTCGTTCATGGTTTCAATGTTTGCACCCTGGTTTGAGAGGAACATAAAGCCCCACAGTGCGCAGGAAATTACGGCAATAAGTGCCAATACACCTTTGAATCTGAAGCGGCTGCGGATAAGTCTTCTGCGGCATTCGGTACAAAGGTCATAATCTTCTCCGAAGCTTTTGTCGGGCGCGTTCTTTTCGCAAAGAATGCAAAGCTCGTTTTCATCGGCGGACCCGCAGGGAGCCTCGTCGTTTTTTTCAGGTTCCGTTATCGGGATACCATTATCTTTTTTCTTGTTGTCGTCCAAGAAACAAAACCTCCCTTTATAATAATTCTCGTATATAATAACACGCATTGAGCGTTATTTCAAATAGTTTTTTATATTTTTATAATATTTCCATACCTTTGTGATAAGAAAGCAACATTTCGGCAAAAAATGCAGAGTATCCGCAAGATGTTTCACGAAAAAAGAAAAAATGCCCGAAACCCGTCGGGGTTCCGAGCATTTGTATTTGTTTTAAAGCTCTTATTTGACTGAGTCAACAAGCTCGCCGAAGCCCTTCATAAGAAGAGAGCCGGAGTTACGGCTGAATGCGATTGTTTCCTGATAGTGGTCACCGAAGGGCTCCATATCATCGAAGAAAATCATGCAGTAATCGTTATCGTTGAGGATGTAGCCGATTTCGTCGTTGCAAAGACCAAAGCAAAGAAGAACGTCATCTTCGCCTGTGCCGAGTGTTTCTGCGCAGGATTTGCCGTTGAAATCTGTACCTGAGAATGCGTTCTCAGCGTCGAGTGTTGTGCCGCCGTAAATGAGTTCGGGGCTGATTTCGCCGGGCATCATGGCAATCTTGATGTTGGTGCCGATTTCAGCGTAGCCAACCTCTGTGGGTGTGCTGTAAGTGCCGTCGCCGTTGTCGAGGATTTTGTGGTTAACAAGGCCGAGTTTGCCGACAAGCATAAGTACGGGGTTTTCAACCTTGATGATAACTTCCTTATGAGCGACGTTAAGGATGGGCTCAACTATTGTTTCTTCGACAGGCTCCCAATCCTCATACCAGAGTGTGTAGTTCTCTGATGCGTTTGCGATTTCGTCCTGAAGCTTCTCGTTATCCTTTACGTAGCTGCTTACAAGGATTTCGTCGAGTGTCTTTGTCATGCTCATTGCAATGTAAGCAAGCTCTCTGCCGTAGCGGTCAGCCTGCATCCAGCGAGCGGACATATCAACGTCGTCGTTTGTCGGGCCTCTGTCAGCGTAGATGCCGAGTGTTGCGCCGATAATGGGCATAAAGTTGTAGCCGTTCTCTGTGAGAACCTGATTCATAGCTGCGGTATAGTCACCGGAGAGCTGCTTGCCTGAGCTGTCATCAGTCTTGAGACCTGTGATGTAGGGGTGAGCAGGCTCGTTAATGATAAGTGTTTCGTCAACGCCTTCTGCGTAAGGATCAAAACGGAAAACGTAAAGGTTGCCGTCGTAGCCTGTGGGATCACGGTCGTCAGAGAAATACTCTGCGCAATCCTTCTGGCTGAAGTAAAGGTCGCCCTCTTCCATATCGGCAACAGCGTTCTTGATGGACTGAGCCGTACGCTCTTTAAGCAGATTCATAAACTGCTCATCGGGGCCGGACATAGTCTTGAAGATGTGCTGGTTGTTAAGTGCGGCAAGTGTGTTGTTTGCCATCTTGAGGAAGAAGGGATTCCAGAGACCGAGTGTGTCGATCTCGCTGTGGCAATGTGTAGCCGTAACGTTGATTGAAACGATATTGTTTTCTTTTGCAAAGTCTGCAAGGAGAGCGCGGATATCGCGGATATCCTTATTGGAGATACCGATACACTCGATTGTGCAGAATGCAACCTTGCCGCGGCCTGAAGCGTCGTCCATAACTACTGTGTAGACGTTCATATCGTCGAGAACTTCTTCAACTGTGTTAGCAGGGAAGTTCTGAAGGAGGTAGCCTGCAAGATAGTAGGGTCTGCTGAGAATATCGTCGGGAACAAGACTTGTCTGATCATAACCAAGGCTCCACTGACCCGTGGGGTTGGATGTGATGAAGTTTTTATGGCCCGCCATGAAGTTTGCGCTGTCGTATTCTGCTGCATCGACAAAAGTTGTGTTGGCAACAGGAGCGGGAACGGCAAGAAGGTTGAGAACGTCCATAAGGACAAGCTCAAGATAAGTAAAGCCGATAGTCTTCTTTTCCTGGTCTGTGTCAGCCTTAGCCATTGCTATAACAGCCTCGATGGGGTTGAGAAGGTTGAAGGGCTGTCCGTCGATTCTGACATAGACGGGATCACCGAACTTGCGGTTGCAGGTGATTGAGCTTTCGATGTAAGTGTTGTCTGTTTCTTCGTCGGCTGTCTTTGCGCCTGCGGAGGTAGCTGCCGCAACGGCAGTAAATACCAGCATAAGGCTGAGGAGGACAGCGAGAATCTTTTTGAGTGACTTCATTGGTCATTCCTCCGTTTTTGATTTGTGCTTTATCGGCGTTGACATATTTGCAAGCAATTAGCCAATAATACACATTAAAGGTATTAATTATAATAACACATCCGAAAATTTAAAGCAACGGCACTATTACAGAATTTATGTGCAAATTATTGTTGAATTTTACTGTATTTGAATTTATTGGCATATATTCGGTTGACTATTCGGTGCGGTTTTGATAAAATGCAGGATGGTAGCAATTAATTAAAAGGCGCAGTGTGCCTTTTGTTACGCACGACGTTTTGAACTGCCGCGGTATTCAGCGCGCGGTTCGGATTTTTTCAGTAAGATTCAGGAAAGGCTAAACCGAATGTTAGAACTCAGGAACGTTTCTTTCACCGTCGAAAACGGAAACGGCGGACTTGAAATCATAAAAGATGTCTCACTTACGGTCGCTGACGGCGAGTTTCTTGTCATCACGGGACCTAACGGCGGCGGCAAGTCAACGCTTGCGCGGCTTATTATGGGTATCGAGCAGCCTACGGGCGGTCAGATACTTATCGACGGTGAGGATATCACAAATCTCTCCGTTACGGAGCGTGCACGCTTTGGTGTGGGCTATGCTTTTCAGCAGCCTCCGCGCTTCAAGGGTCTCACCGTAAGGCGGCTTCTCAGCCTTGCTCACGGCGCCGAGCTCCCCGAGGATGAGTGTTGTGCTTACCTTACCAACGTAGGTCTCTGCTCCAAGGATTATCTCAACCGTGAGATTGATTCGTCGCTCTCCGGCGGCGAAGTAAAACGAATTGAAATAGCGTCGCTTATGGCGCGTAAGCTCAAGCTTGCAATTTTTGACGAGCCCGAGGCGGGTATCGACCTGTGGAGTTTTGCAATGCTCGTTGAAACCTTCAAAACGATGAGCAGAAACCGCCACAACAGCGTTATCATAATATCCCACCAGGAGCGTATAATGCAGCTTGCGGACAATATTGCCGTTGTTGCAGGCGGCAAGCTCAAGAGTCTGGGCACGAAGGATGAAATATTCCCGAAGCTTATGAATGAGCTTAACGAAAACTGCGGCTTCAGAGGAGGTAACGGATAATGCTTGATTCAATCAAAAAAAATCTCCTCTTCTCAATTGCCGATATTGACAGCATTCCCGATGTCGGTGCATACAACCTGCGCGTAAACGGCGAGGGCTTTGCACGCTCGTCAACCGAAACGGTTACGATTGAGCCGAAGAAGGACAAAAACGGCATCGATATAATTGTCAGACCTTTCTCAAAGGCGGACAAGGTGCACATTCCCGTTATCGTTACCGAATCGGGTGTAAACGATACGGTGTATAACGATTTCTTTATCGGCGAAGGTGCCGAGGTGCAGATAGTTGCAGGCTGCGGTATCCACAACGACGGTGACTGCGACAGCAGACACAACGGTATCCACCGCTTCCACATAGGTAAAAACGCAAAGGTCACTTATGTTGAAAAGCATTACGGCGAGGGTGACGGCAACGGCACAAGGGTGCTTGACCCCGTTACAGAGGTCTATATGGACGAGGGCGCTGAGTGCGAGATGGAAACCGTACAGATAAAAGGCGTCGATTCAACCGAGAGAAAGAGCGTTGCTCACCTCAAGGCGGGCGCAAAGCTTATCATAACGGAGCGACTTATGACGCACGGCAAGCAGTACGCCAGAAGCGATATGGAAATTGACCTTGACGGTGAGGATTCATCAGCTCAGATTATTTCACGTTCTGTTGCCAAAGATGAGTCCGAGCAGATATTTTACCCCCGTGCGGTAGGTAACTGCCGCTGTCGCGCACACGTCCAGTGTGATACGATTATTATGGACAGCGCAAAGGTACGCTCAATTCCCGAAATTGCGGCTAACCATGAGGATGCTCAGATAGTTCACGAAGCGGCTATCGGTAAAATAAACAACGACCAGCTGACCAAGCTCTGCACACTCGGTATGACACCCGAAGAAGCGGAAGAGGTCATTGTCGAAGGCTTCCTTAACTGATATAAAACAACTGTAAAAAGGAGAACTACTATGGCTAAACAGTATTTCTGTACCAAACCTGACGGTAAGTTGCACTACGGCAGAACCATACTTACCGGCTTCGGCTTCCTTGCAAGCTCTATTGCATGGGCAATTTACGACCCCTACATCACAAAAATTCTCAATGCACTTCTCAATTCGGAATCCGCTTGGTTTATCAAGGATTGGAGTGATAAGCTCGTCGAGGCTTTTCCCTTCCTTGCAAAGCTTGCCGCCGCACAGGGTGAGAACGTTGCCCTTGAGGGTGGCGGATTTACGCTTGTACCGCTCTTTATCGGTATTATTATGACGTTTGATAACATCTTCGGTGTTATCTTCCAGCCTACTTTCGGCAAGCTCTCCGACCGTTGCCGTTCAAAGCTCGGTAAGCGCCGTCCGTTTATTGTTTTCGGTGCTCCCGTTTCGGCTGTTCTTTTTGCAATTATCCCGATTGTTTTCCTTGCCACTCAGGGCTCAAGCTTCGGTCTGCCCGTAACAATGGCATTCATTATCCTCTTTGTTTTCACAATGTCGTTGTGGCGTGCGCCCGTCGTTGCTCTTATGCCAGACCTCACTCCGCCCCATATGCGCAGTGAAGGTAATGCCGTTATCAACCTTATGGGCGGTGTCGGCAGTGCGGTAGGTATGGTTGCAGGTACACTTGCAATTATGCTCTGCGGTTTGTTTACAGGCCTTACAGAGGCACAGATAAAGGCTGACGAAACAGTTTCATTCCCCTATGTTTTCGCAATCGGCGCAGTCATTATGATTGTCGGTATGCTTGTTATCCTCTTCTTCGTAAAAGAGCCTTCAAGCAAGCTCGAGCGTGTTGCGGAACAGAATATGGCTGTTGAGGCTGCAAACGCAGCAAAGAAAGAGAAGACAGCGAAAGTTAAGCTTTCAGGCGCTGAGAAGAAGAGCCTTGCATTTATGCTCGGCTGTTTGTTCTTCCTTTTCTGCGGTACAAACGCAATTACAACTTTCTTTGCTCTCTTTGCTCAGGAAATCCTTCACATGATTACCTCCGAAGCAACGTTCATTATGCTTATCTTTGCCGTTGTTTCCGGTGCTGCTGCCCTTCCGGCAGGTAAGATAGGTAAGAAAATCGGCAGAAAGAAGACCATTCTTATGGGTCTTTCCGTTTTCCTTGCTGCATTCGTAATTTTCTTCGGCGTATTCGTCGGTATGCTCGGCCAGCAGAAGATGAGCATCAAGAATTACGTTACGGTCAACAATGCTTTCAGCTCCGTAAACGAGCAGGTTAACGAGTTCAATGCCGCTCTTGCAGACGAAGCAAAAGAAAACGGCATAACACTCGGCGAAAACGATACCGTCGAAATGAGCAAGTATATCGAATACAGCCATGCACTTGCAACAAACGGCGACGTCAATGCTTTCCCCGCAGTTTATGCTCAGTTTGATGCAGCACTCAAAGAATACTCCGATAAGGCTGTTCAGACGGCAATCAATAACGGTTCAAGCCTGCAGGATGTCAAAGACGTATATGAGAGCGTTATTTCCGTTTCTCACGAGCTTCTCGGTACTGAAGCAGACGCAGACTTCGGCACGGCTCTCAAGTCACTCAGCGATGCTGTTGACAACGTTACAAAGATTCTCAGAGTTCTTATTTATCCCGTTCTTATCCTCGGCGGTGCAGCAAATATGTTCATCACCGTTAACACTCTTCCGCTCGTTCTCGAAATCGGCGGTCAGGATAAGGTTGGTACTTTCACAGGCTACTACTACACAGCAACATTCTCTGCACAGATTGCTTCTCCCATTGTTTACGGTATTGTCCGTATGCTGACGGGAACTTATATGTCGCTGTTCTATTACGCACCGGTAGCATTCGCGGTTGCAATACTCTGCCTGTTTGTTGTCAAACACGGCGAGGCAATTCCCGACGAGCTTATCAAAGCCGCTCAGGAAGAGGGCAACGACTGATAATACTCAAACTATGCGTTGACCTGCGGAGGAGATTTTTTCTCCTTCGCAGGCGGTGCGCTTTTAAAGGCGGAGGGTGAACCGTATGGCCGAGCAGAAAATCACAAAAAAACAGACTCTAGTTCAGACTCTTAAATTTGCGGCTTTTTCAATGGGCGCAGGTGTTATACAGACCGTTACGTTTACCGTTCTCAACGAAGTTTTGCACCTCGATTACTGGCTGGCTTATCTGCCTGCCCTTGTACTTTCTGTGCTGTTTAACTTCACGGTAAACCGCAAGTTTACGTTTAAATCTGCTGCAAATGTTCCGATTGCAATGCTTAAGGTTGCAGGCTATTACTGCGTTTTCACTCCTCTTTCAACCTGGGGCGGCGAGCTGCTTGATTCGTGGCTCAAGGGTGCATTCCCTGCAATTGCATCGTGGAACGAATACATAGTTCTTGCACTTACAATGGTGCTTAACCTTGTTACGGAATATCTCTTCTGCCGTTTCTTCGTATACAGGAACAATATGTATACTAACAAAGAGGGCGTAAAAGAAATGGAAAACCTCAGCAAGTAAACGGAAATATACTGCGCAACAAATAATTGATCCAAGGAAGAATTTCAATGAAAAAAGTAATCAGCCTTATACTTTGTGTTGCGGTGTGCTTCGGTGTGCTCAGCGCTTGTTCAGCCTCGAAAAAGGTTGTGCTCACGGTAGGTGAGGCGCAGCTCGACAGCGAGGTCTTTGCCTATTTCTTCAGCGAGGTTTACTGCGCTGCCGAGGGCGGCGAGGGTGAGATGCCCGCAACGGAAGAATTGGTGACTCAGGCGGTCAACAAATGCTATGAATACGTTGCGGCAACAACTCAGTTCAATGCGCTTCAGCTTGTCTTGTCCACGGACAGCAGGAAGAATATAGCAACGGCTACCGAAGAGGAATGGATGCTTTACGGCGGATATTACACCGATATAGGCATCAGCAAGCAGACCGTTACCAAAATTCACGAGGTGATGGAATACCGTACACAGCTTCTGCTTCACTATTTCGGTGAGGGAAGCGAGTATGAGGTTTCTGAAAAAGAAATAGAACGCTATTTTGACCGCACTTACGTTGCGTTCAAAGCGATAAACGGATACTTCACCACGGTTGACGAAAACGGTGAGAGCATATCTCTGTCCGAAGAGGAGATTCAGTCGCTCAAGGCTGAATTTGAGAGTAAGCGTTCAAAGCTCGCTTCAGGCGAAAGCTTTGCGGATGTAAACGGCGGCACGGATGTTGAATCAACGTTTGTTGCGGTTTCAAACGCCGCTTATCCGGAAGGATTCCTTGCTCAGATTTCGGAAATGGAATATGATGACCCGACCGTTATCGAGACGGATGAGTATATTTTCCTCGTTGTGCGTGTTGACGCAAAGGATGGCGCGGACAACTATTACAGCACTTACCGTACGAAGTATATTGAACATCTGCGCGGCTCAATGCTTACTGAAATGCTCATTGCCTCGGGCGAAGAATACGGCGTTGTGAAGAATGAAGGTAAGCTGAAAAATATTGCCGAAGACGTAATTTCGGCAATAGAGGAAAGAAAATAATGTTATTCTTTCGAAAATTTACAGTTGACACAATTTTTTTACTGTGATATAATCACATTGCATTATAAGTAATAGTATCGGTAAAAGGTACTTTTTAATCTGACGAAAGGTTGGTGCTTACCAATGAAAAAAGTAATTTCCGCAATTCTTGCTTGCGTATTCGTCTGCGCGCTGGCTTTCTCTGCTTTTGCAGCTGTCAGCCCTGAAGCTCCCACGATTGACGAAACAACCACTAAGGACTCTACCGATATCGATCCCACAATCGATGAGACAACAACTAAAGACGATACAACAAGACCCACAACTCCTCCCACAACTCCCCCCACAACAGACAAGGGTGACGTTGACGAAACCACAACAGACAAGGCTGACGTAGAAACCACAACAAAGAACGACGTTACATCCGATAAGGGTCCCGTTTCTCCCGACACAGGCTCCCATGTCGGCAAGACTGTAACGGCAGCTGCTGTTGTTGCTGTTGTACTTGGCGGCGCAGTTGTTTACACAACAAAGAAAAAGGCTGAATAATCCGCAAAACAAACCGACTTAAAAGCCCTGTGTTCGTCAAAGAACTTAGGGCTTTTGTATATTTAGCGAAGTACAAAAGGAGAGGCGAGTATGGCACTGAAGGATAAGGGCTTTTCTCATGCGGAAGAAAAACCCGAAAACAAAAAGAATAAAGTGTCGTTAATCATCATACTGATAGCGGTTGCGGTTATAATCGGCTGTGCCGTATATATCGGTTCGATGTTCCTCAACGAGCATTCCGCAAAAGTCAGCTATGGTGAGATTGCCGATATTGCTCTTGAGTCAGTCGATGCGGAGGATAACGGTACTGCTTCAAGCCCCGTTGACCTTGAGGTGCTTCACGAAATCAACAGCGACGTATATGCGTGGATTCGTGTGCCGGGCACACACGTTGACTATCCCATTGCGCAAAGCACAATCAGCGATAACTATTATCTTCACCGCTCGATATACAAGCGCTATCTCTTTGCAGGTATGATTTATACTCAGTCCTGCAACAACAAAAATTTTAAAGACCCCGTAACAGTAATTTACGGTCACAATATGAGAAGCACTACGATGTTCTCATCTCTTCATTATTTTGAAGATTCCACCTTCTTCGAGGAAAACGATACGTTTTATATCTACACGCTTGATCGTGTTCTTACCTACAAAATCGTTTCGGCGTACAGATACGACAGCCGCCATATTATGAATTCGTTTGATTTCTCCGATCCTACCGTCCTCAGAGGTTTTCAGGATCACACGCTTGATCCGCTCTCAACCCTCAGAAATGTGCGTGACGGCGTCGAACTTGACGAAAACAGCAAGCTGGTTATTCTGAGCACCTGTATGTCCAACGATAAAAGCTCAAGATATTTAGTAAACGGAGTGTTGATCAGCGATGTCCCGATTTCATAAGAAAAATAAGTACGATTCAGATAAGGAAATAAGCCTTAAGCGCTCGGACGTCAAGGCTTACTCCGAGGATGACGATGCTTTTCCCGTATATATACCGACAGCTTCAGGTGTTGTTGCCAAGAAGAAAACCGGCAAAAAAATTGCCGTTGCTCTTCTTCTGCTGTTTTTGCTGATTATCGGTGGCGGTGCGGGCGCAATTCTCGGTTTGCAGCAGAGCGGCCGAAACAAGCTCGTTTCGTATGAAGACGTTTCAATCGGCAGCATTGAGCAGGCTGTTGTCGAGAACGACGGTAAGACCGTTAAGTATAACGGCAAAACCTATCGCCTGAACGAGAATATCACATCAATTGCCTGTATGGGTATTGATAAGGAGAATCTCGGCACGTACGGCGGCAAAATCGGTACCGGCGGTCAGGCTGACACAACGATGGTGCTTGCAATCGATACCGAAAGCGGCAAGGTTACCGTTATTTCAATTCCCCGTGATATTATGATTGATATTGGTGTTTACACTACCAAGGGTGAATACGTTGGCGTTCAGAACAGACAGCTTTGTCTTGCCTATGCTTACGGTGACGGTAAGCACACAAGCTGTAAAAACACCGTTGAGGCAATCCAGCGTGTTCTTTTCGGTATTCCGATTAATTCGTATATTTCACTCGATATTGACGGTATCGGCCCGATTAACGATGCTGTCGGCGGCGTAACTGTCGTTTCCCCCGAGACGATAGCAGGCTTTACTGCAGGTCAGAGCACCACGCTTTACGGCAGCCGTGCTGTTGATTTTGTTCGCGAAAGAGGCGACGATACAAATGCCAGCCTTCGAAGAATGAACCGTCAGACAACCTACGTCAAGGCGTTTGCTTCTGCGGCTGTCAGTTCTTCAAAGAATGACCTCGGCACGATAACAAGGCTTTACAACTTAACGTCAAAGTATTCGTGCACAAACGTTGACCTCAGCTCCGTAACCTACCTTGCAACAAAGCTTATGTCAAAGGGTGTCAACGGACTTGATACGGTTTCAATTCCCGGTGAAATGAAGCTGGGTTCAAAGTATGCCGAGTTCTATATGGATACAAGGGCAACTTATGAGATGATTCTTGACGTTTTCTATACTGAGGTTGCATAAAATAAAGCGACAGAGAGACACTTGAAAAAGCGTCTCTCTGTAATTTTGTGAAAAATATATTCGACGGTTTACGGCAAATGCCGAGCCGTTATTTACAGACTGCGGAGGAAAAAAGGTGACAAAAGCAAAAGGCTCAACTTTAAAGAGCAATATTATAGGCGACAAACTCTTTTACTCGAGAATGTTTGCCATCGTAATTCCGATAATAATTCAGAACACAATAACAAACGTCGTCAGTCTGCTCGATAACGTTATGGTCGGCAGAATCGGTACGGTTGAAATGTCAGCCGTTGCAATTGATAATCAGCTTTTGTTTGTGTTCAATATATGTATATTCGGCGGGCTTTCGGGCGCCGGAATTTTTGCAACGCAGTACGCGGGGGCAAAGGATGACGACGGTGTACGCAACTGCTTCAGGGCAAAGCTGATGATAGCTTTTGCGATGGTTGCGGTGGCAATGGTCGTTTTTATTGCTATGCCCGAAATGCTGGTTTCGCTCTATATTGCCGAGGACACGCAGGCCGAAGTTGTTGAAAAAACGCTTGGCTTTGCGATGAGTTATCTGCGCGTTATGCTTGCAGGCATTGTGCCGTTTGCTCTGTCACAGGTCTATTCAAGCTCGCTTCGTGAGCTTGGTGAAACGAAACTGCCTATGGCGGCAAGCGTTATCGCAATTCTGATTAACCTTGTTTTCAATTATCTGCTGATTTTCGGCGAATTAGGTTTCCCGAAGCTCGGTGTTGTGGGTGCGGCGGTTGCAACCGTGTTGTCCCGCTATGTTGAAATGCTGATTCTTATGATATACACTCATACGCATTCTTCAAGATTTCCGTTTATCAAAGGCGCATACCGCAGCATGAAAATACCGCGCAGGCTGGCAGGCGATATTATGAAGAGAGGAATGCCGCTTCTCGTTAACGAGGCGCTCTGGTCTGCAGGTATGGCAACACTCAACCAATGCTACTCCGTGCGCGGTTTCGACGTTGTCGGTGCAATAAATATCTCTTCAACCGTATCAAATCTGTTCAACGTTGTGTTCCTTTCAATGGGAAATGCGATAGCAATTATGGTCGGTCAGCACCTCGGTGCAAACGAGGTCGATAAAGCAAAGCAGACCGCGTGGCGGCTTATAACCGCAACCGTGGGCGGCTGTATAATTATGGGCGGAATCCTTGCGGTGTGCTCACCGTTTATTCCTTATATCTATAAAACCGAAGAATCGGTCAGAGATTTGGCAACGCAGTTTCTTCTGGTTTGTGCGGCTACGATGCCCGTTCTTGCTTTTGCTCACGATTGTTATTTTACCATTCGTTCGGGCGGCAGAACGTTGCTCACCTTTATTTTTGACAGTTGCTCAATGTGGCTTGTTGCAGTGCCGCTTGCCTTTATTCTGGCAAACTTTACCGATTTGCCGGTTGTTCCGCTGTATATAGCTATTCAGCTCATCGAAGTGCTTAAGTGTATAATAGGCTTTATCCTTGTCAAGAAGGGTATCTGGATTCGCAATATCATAGTCAATTAAAATCAGAGCAGGCAGTATGTTGATAAATGCTGTCTGCTCATATATTTTTTTGTGTGAAAATGACGGATGTTTTTTCCGCTAAAACGGTTGACAATAAGGATGTGCGAGTATATAATATTTTTGGTTAGCCGATGCTAACCAAATTTAGAGCCATTGAGTTAGCTTATGCTAACAAGGCGCAACGGAGGTATGTATTGTGAAAACTTTAAGAGACGTAAAGGTTGGCGCTACCACAAAGGTAGTCAAGCTTCACGGCGAAGGTCCCGTAAAGCGCCGCATAATGGATATGGGAATCACAAAAGGCGTAGAGGTCTACGTGCGCAAGGTTGCACCGCTTGGTGATCCGCTTGAGCTTATGGTCAGAGGATATGAGCTTTCGCTTCGTAAGGCAGACGCCGAGATGATTGAGGTAGAGTAATTTTTGCAAACAGTCGTTGCGGTTTCATTGCCGCAACGTGAAAGAAAGGAACGCACAATGGAAATAACAATAGCCGTTGCGGGCAATCCGAACTGCGGCAAAACGACGCTGTTCAATGCGCTTACAGGTTCCAATCAGTTTGTAGGCAACTGGCCGGGTGTTACGGTTGAAAAAAAGGAAGGCAAGGTCAAAAAGTACGATGGTGTAACCGCGGTTGACCTGCCCGGCATATATTCGCTTTCGCCCTACACGCTTGAGGAGGTAGTGGCAAGAAACTATCTTCTGGGCGAACGTCCCGATGTAATTCTCAACATTGTTGACGGAACAAGTCTTGAGCGCAACCTTTATCTTACAACCCAGCTTATGGAAATCGGTGTGCCCGTTGTTATTGCTATCAATATGATGGATATTGTACGCAAAAACGGTGACAAAATCGATATAGAAATTCTTGAAAAAAAGCTTGGTTGCAGAGTTGTTGAAATATCTGCACTCAAGGGCACAGGCATAGATGAGGCGGCAGAGGCTGCGGTTGCGGCGGCACAGAAGAAAAAGAGCGTGCCTACTCACAGCTTTTCAGGTGCGGTTGAGCACGCGCTTGCGCACATTGAGGAGGCGGCAATCCACGATATGCCTGCCGACCAACAGCGTTGGTACGCAATCAAAATTTTTGAGCGTGATGAAAAAGCGCTTGAACAGCTCGGATTGTCGAAGGAGATAATCAGCCACATAGAAAACGATATTAAAGCGGCTGAGGCAGAGCTTGACGATGATGCGGAGAGCATCATAGCAAACGAGCGCTATACTTACATAACAGGCATTACAACGCAGTGCTACAAGAAAAAGAACCTTACAAGGCAGTCGGTTTCCGATAAAATTGACAGGATTGTTACAAACCGCTTCCTTGCTTTCCCGATATTTGTTCTTATTATGGTGCTGGTTTACGTGCTTTCAATCGGTACTGTCGGTCAGTGGATGGTCGGCTTTATGAATGAGGGTCTTTTTGGCTCGTTCAAGGAGCTTGACCCCGGATTCTTTGGCTATTCGCTGTTTTCAAACTGGATGAGCGTGCCTGAGCTTATGGATAAAGCTCTCCTCGGTGCAGACGGTGTGCCCGTTATCGCACCGTGGCTTTACAGCCTTATTCAGGATGGTATTGTTGGCGGTGTCGGCGCGGTGCTCGGCTTTGTGCCGCAGATTTTCGTGCTCTTCCTTCTCCTCTCCGTTCTTGAGGATATCGGCTATATGTCGCGCGTTGCTTTTATTATGGACCGTCTTTTTCGCAAATTCGGCCTTTCGGGCAAGAGCTTTATTCCGATGCTTATCGCTTCGGGTTGTGGTGTGCCCGGCATTATGGCTTCACGCACAATTGAGCAGGAGCGTGACCGCAGAATCACCGTTATGACAACAGGCTTTATTCCGTGCAGCGCAAAGATGCCGGTTGTTGGTATGATTGCGGCGGGACTTTTCGGCGGCAGTCCGCTGATTGCAACTTCAGCTTATTTCTTCGGTATTGGTGCTGTTATCGTTTCGGGCATAATTCTCAAGAAAACAAAGATTTTTGCAGGCAGACCCGCTCCTTTCGTAATGGAGCTTCCTGCTTACCACGCTCCGCTTCCTTCAAACATTTTCCGCGCAACCTGGGAGCGCGGTTGGAGCTTTGTCAAGCGCGCAGGTACGGTTATTTTTGCTGCAAGCGTTATTATCTGGGTTCTTAACTCGCTCAGCTTTGAGGGCGGTTTGCACTATATTGAGGGCAGTGAGAAATCTGTTCTCCGTATGGTAGGCGAGTTTATTGCCGTTATCTTCAAACCCCTTGGTTTCGGCAATTGGGAGGCGGCTGTTGCGACAATTCTCGGACTGGTCGCAAAAGAAGAGATTGTCGGTGTTTTCGGCTCGCTCTCTTCAATGGCAGGCGTTGAGGTTGCCGATATTTTCGACGGCAGCAAGCTTGCGGCGTATTCATTCCTCATCTTTAACCTTCTTTGTGCACCTTGCTTTGCGGCAATGGGAGCAATCAAGCGCGAGATGAACAGCGCAAAATGGACGGCAGGCGCAATTGCTTATATGTGTGTGTTTGCTTATTCCGTGTCGCTGATTATCTATCAGTTCGGTACGTTTTATATGAATCCCGATTTCGGTATCGGCACGGCGGCGGCAACTGCGGTTCTGGTTGTGTTGCTTGTTCTTCTGTTCAGAAAGAACAGAAGGCACCGTTCACGCAAGAAAAAGAGCAGGAGTTGAATTTAAATGGATTGGCTTACAATTATTATTGCAGCGGTTATTGCCGTTCTCTTTGCGCTCGTTATTTTCTTTCACTTCAGAAACAAGAAAAAGGGCAAAGGCTCGTGCAGTTGCGGCGGTTGCGGAGGCTGTGCAATGAGCGGCATCTGCCACGGTGAAAAACAGGAATAAACAAAAATGCGCAGACAGCTGCCGGTGCGGTTGTCTGCGTTGTTTATAAATCGGTTGATAATGTTATAAAAATGTAGTATAATCTGTAAAAAGAAATTCAGGAGGCGCTTTATGATATACGGAAAAAATTACGTTATTTTCAAAAAGATTATAGGACTTATTTCAGCAGTCATACTTATGATTGTGGGTCTTGATGAAATCAATCTTCCTTCGCCCGACGGTGCTGAAGTTATCTCAAAAAACAGATACGTGCTTTTTGACTATCAGGTATCCTCGCAGGGCGTTACAAACGACGGTGAGAACTTCTACTTCAGCGGCAACGAGCATCTGGGTAAGGCAGATATGGAATCGGGCGAGATTTCGCTCATTCATACCGATGCAATTCCCGAAGCGCTTAAAGAAAAAGGATGCAACCATATAGGCGGTCTGAGTTACTATAACGGATACGTTTATGCGGCTGTTGAGGACGGCCCCGACTATCTCAACTCGTTTATCGTTCTGTATGATGCACAGACGCTTGAGTTTACGGGCACTTATTATGAGCTTCCGCACGAACTCCATATAGAAGGCGTGCCGTGGTGTGCCGTTGATGTGGAGAGAAACTATCTCTATACCGCAGAGTGGAGCAATGCAACCGTTCTCAACGTTTTCTCTCTTGATGATATGAGCCTTGTCAAAACAATTCCTCTTTCCGAGCCGATTGACAGAATCCAGGGTGCTGAACTTTTCGGTGACAAGCTCTATATGTCGTGCGATGAAGAAAACGATATGAAGCGCATTTTCACGCTCGACGTTGAGACGGGCGAGGTGGAGGTCTGCTTTGTAAGAAATATCGGCACTGTTTTCGAGGCGGAGGATCTTACTGTTTTTGCCGATGAAAACGGAGAGCCTGTTATATGCGTGCTTGACAGAGGCGAGCGCCGCGCAAGCAACAACCTCACTTTTTACGATATAACACCCTGACCAAAGCAAAAGTGCTGCTATTATCTTTACAGAGTTAAAAAAGGGGAACAAGCTGTGGTTTTCAGCTTGTTCCCTGTTTTTGTTTCTGATTTGCGCTTATTCGTTTTCGAGTATTACCGCACCGTATTTTCCGTCAATTTCCTCAACGTATACGGCAACAGCTTCGCTGTGCGATGTGGGGATGTTTTTGCCGATGTAGTCGGCTCTGACAGGCAGCTCGCGGTGACCTCTGTCAATCAGCACGGCAAGTTGGATGCAGGCAGGTCTGCCCATTGAAAAGACGGCTTCTATGGCGGCTCTTACCGTTCTGCCGGTGTAGAGTACGTCGTCAACGAGAATTACTCTTTTGCCCGTAATGTCGGTTTCGAGCGGCTTTACCTGAGCTTCGGCGGGCTTTTCCACGTCATCGCGGTAAAGGCTTGTGTCGAGCGTTTCAAGGGGCAGCTCAACACCCTCGAGTGCGACAATGTGGTTTTTTATCATCTTTGCAAGCGGAAGTCCTCTGCTCTTGATGCCGACAAGCACAATACCGTCTGTTCCTTTATTACGCTCAACAATTTCGTGTGAAATTCGTCTTACTGCACGTACAAGTGCAGCTTCGTCCATCAATGCGGTTTTGAATTTCTGCATTTGTTTTGTCCCCTTTAGCGGAAATAAAAAATCTTGCCATGTGCGGAGAAAACTGCCATGACAAGATGTTTTGGTGTTGATTGTGCGTAAAAATTACTCGGAGAAACCGGACTCTACAAGACGTACAAGCTCGTCAACAGCCTGTGTTTCGTCTGCGCCGCCTGCGATGATGCGGGTGTCTGTGCCGCCCATAATGCCGAGTGAAAGAACGCCGAGAAGGCTCTTTGCGTTAACGCGGCGATCCTCTTTTTCTACCCAAATAGAAGACTTGAACTCATTTGCCTTCTGGATGAAGAATGTTGCGGGACGAGCGTGAAGACCGACCTGGTTCTGAACAGTTACATCTTTAACATACATAGTAAAACAATCTCCCTCTGATATAGTTGATGAAGGCAAAAAAGCCTATACGATTTCGTTCGCGTAATACATATTATACCACAAAAAAACACTTCGTCAATGAATAAAAGTGCCGTTTGACAAAAATCGGCGGCAACGCCAAACAGCGTATTTTTGGCAATACTCAGTTTGTGCAGATTGCACACTTTTTTTCGAGGCGGTTTTTGCATATTGCCGAGCAAAAAAGCTCATATAGAAAAAATCAACTGTTTTTTTCTCGATTTTGCTTGTAAGAGTCGGTGTCTTAATCTATAATCGTAGTCAACTTAATATTGATGTTTTTCAGCATTGGAGGCAAGAGATATGACAAGGATTTTTGCTTTTATTCAGGCGTTGCTGTTTGTGATTTCTTCCTTTGCCGTCAACGATTCCAATTTCAAGTTTTTGGTTGACCGTGCGGCAATAAGCCTGACGGCAACAACGCAGGTTGAATTTGAAACCATAGATGCTCAGCAGGCGGCTGTTTCGCAGGAGGAAAAGGATAATTGCATAAGCTGGTACAACGAAAACGTGCTTTGTACCGATAAGCCTGCATACAACTTTACTGTCGGCGGAAAATCGCTCAGAAATAACCTTGATGATTGGGATATATCAGTTGGCGAGGAGAGCGCGGTCGGCGAAGTTTACAGAGGCGGCAAAACAACGTACGTTACGCTCACACATAAGCACAGCAGCCTTGTTGCCGTGGTAGAGGCAACGGTTTATGAGGATTATGCGGCTTGTGAATGGACGGTTTTTATCGCTAACTCGGGTGACGAGAATTCGCCCGTAATCAAGGATTTTTATGCAGCGGACTGTGTTTTGCCGACGGGTGAAACAGACGTATATATGAACAAAGGCAGTGAGCCTGCGGCAGAGGATTTTCAGCTTATGAAATCCGATTTAGGCTTAATTCCCATGTGCTTCAGCGCTAACGGAGGCCGTACGGAATCATTCATCCCCTACTTCAATCTTCACGGTAAAAACGGCTCGGCAACACTTGCCGTAGGTTGGTCAGGTCAATGGTTTGTGTCGCTTGCTCAAGCGCTCGACGGAGTAAGAATCAAGGCGAAGCAGGAAACGTTCAAAGGCTATCTTGAGGCTGGCGAAGAGGTGCGCTCTCCGCTTGTGAATCTCACTTTTTACAGCGGTGACAATGCGCTCAAGGGCTTTAACCGCTTCAGAAACTTTACGGTTGACTGTGTGTACCCCGAGGGCACTAAACCCATTGCAACGTCAGGTGTGGGCGTTGAATGGCCTGAATCTACGATTGATTCACTGGTTGCAAATATAAACTCAATACCCGACTGGTTTGCCGAAGCAGTTGATTACTATTGGATTGATGCGGGCTGGTATCCCATCAGAAACAATTGGGGTGACAGCATAGGCAACTGGTTTGTAGATCCGAAAAAGTTTGATCGCGGCTTTGCAGAGGTATCTCAGGCGGCGCACGAAAAGGGTATAGGTATTATTCTTTGGCACGAGCCGGAGCGTTGCAGCACGGATACAGAGGTTTATAACGAGTGCAAAAAGCACGAAGGCTGGCTTGTTGAGCAGGATGAAGAGAGAAATCTTGTAAACATCGGTATTGACGAATGTCTCGAATATACTATATCAATTATGCAGCGTTCGATTACTGAAAACGGTGTTGATTACCTGAGAATAGACAGTATTCCCGAACCCGAACCTTTCTGGAATAAGGCTGAAAAGGCAAGAGGTGACGGCAGAAAGGGTATCACGGAAAATCATTATGTAACCAACCTTTACAAAATGCTTGACACTCTTAAGACGAACAATCCGGGGCTGATGATTGATAACTGCTGCTCAGGCGGCAAACGCCTTGATATTGAGATGTCACGCAGAAGTATTCCGCTGTGGAGAAGCGACTATAACTGTATGGACGGTGAAGGCAATTCCAAGCCTGATATTCTTCAGGCAACCCAGTCACAGACGTACGGTCTTTCATTCTGGTTGCCCTATAACGGCACCTGTGCTTACGTAGAGGGTGAGTATGCCGACCGTACAAACATTATATGTTGTACGCAGAGGCTCGGATATAAAGAAATCAGAGAGCTTATGGTAGGTAACTACTATCCGCTGTCAAACGGTGGGCTCGACACAAGCAAGTACCTTGCAATGCAGTTTGATGACAATGCTGCGCAGGGCACAGCGCTCATATACAAACGTGAAAACGTGGAAAACAGCTCGTATACACTCAGACTGAACGGACTTGAACCAAACGTGACGTATGAGGTTTACGACTATGATAATCCCGAAACGGTGTACGAAATGAGCGGCAGTGAGCTTATGGAGCAGGGGCTCGAGCTGACGATAAACGAAACACCAAAAGCAGTAATAGTTTTATACAGCGCAAAATAAAAAAATAGCCGATGACCAACGTCATCGGCTATTCTTTTATTTGTTGGTTGTGCCGTCTGTGAAGTTTTCGTCCTTGAAACGGAGAATCTTCTGTGATGCACTCTTGACAAAAGCGGTTTTTCTGAGCTTGAAACCGCGTATATGTTTGTAGGAGGGGAGTTTGTTATTTACTTCTTTGACAACGCCTGCGAAGAGTGTCTGAAGGTCATCGTCGGTATATTCCGCTTCGCCAAAGTGCTCTTTAAGCGCTTCGTCATCCGGGAAGATTGAGCACTTGACAAGTGTTTCGCCCTTTTCGTTCGTGTCGGCGTAAACCAGAACTTCGTTGACAAGGGGATTGAGGCTCAGGTGATACTCAAGCTCTTCGGGGTAAATGTTCTTGCCGTTTTCGGTTACGATAACGTTCTTGATTCTGCCGCTGATGTATATTCTGCCTTTTTCGTCAATCCTTGCAAGGTCGCCTGTGTGGAGGAAACCGTCCGCATCAATAACCTCTGCAGTTGCCTCGGGGTTGTTGTAGTAGCCGAGCATAACCATCTGGCCCTTGACGCAAAGCTCGCCTGAGCCTGTCTGCGGGTCGGGATCGACAATTTTTGCCTGTGTGCCGGGAAGTGCAAGGCCGACGGATTCTGCAAGGTGAAGCTTATCGTTGTTCATTACGGCGAGCGGTGCACACTCGGTGAGACCGTAGCCGTAAAGAATCTGAATACCGAAAGCTTCAAAGTCACGGAGAATTTCGGGGCGGATGGGTGCTGCGCCGCAGATGATAAGACGCATATTGCCGCCGAAAGCTTCCTGAATTTCTTTGAAGAACAGCGGGCGCAGATCGATACCTACCTTGCCGGCAACCTTACATACCTTTGAGCCGAACTTAAATAGAAACTCGCCGTGGGGTTTTGCCTTTATGCGCTGCATAAGGCGGCGGTGTACGGTTTCGAGAATGAGGGGAACGGCAACGAAAATAGAGGGAGAGAACTCCTTCATATTTTTGAGAACATATTTGAAGCCTTCGCAGAAGGTGACTTTAGCGCCGCAGTAGGGTGCAAAGAAGAGGATAATCGTGCTTTCGTAAGTGTGGTGAAGCGGAAGCATCGAGATACCCGTATCCTCAGGATAAATTTTGAGGATGCTCATTGCGGATTTTACTTCAAAGCAGAAGTTGCGATGGCAGAGCATAACGCCCTTTGCCGTGCCGGTTGTGCCCGATGTGAAGAGGAGAGAGCACATTTTGTCGGGGTCGATAATTGCGTTGATATATTCTTTATCGCCTGCAGCGATAAGCTCTCTGCCTTTTTCAAGGAGCTTTGAGAAGGAGAGGATACCGTCCTCATCCTCTTCGTAGTCGAAGCAGACTATTCTGATGTCGGGGTTCATATTATCTCTTTCAAGCACTTTGAGAAGGTGCTTGTCGCAAAAGATAAGCTCGGAATCGGACGTGTTGAGAATACCGTTGATGTCCGGGAAAAGGAGCTCCTTATCAATCGGAACAGCAACGCCGACACCGTTGATGATTGCCATATAGCTGGCACACCACTCGTAACGGTTGTTTGCGGATATGGCAAGGTGCTTGCCCTTGTAGCCCATAGAAAGAAGAGCCGTGCCGAGTGCGTTTATATCGTCTATATATTCATTGAAAGTGATGAGTTTGCTTGTGTTTTTGAGCTTTATTTCAAAAGCATTACGCTCGCCGTAAAGCTCATGCGTCTGCTCAAGCAGTTCTTTGATTGTGCTGAACTCACGAACCTTGTAGAAAGATTTCGTAGCAGGTGCCAGCAATTCGTTTTTGTTTGTCTTGTTCATCCTGTCCTCCGCTTTTTTCCGCTTTTTTCTGCTTTTCTCTATATGAAATCGTAAACATACCAAAATAATACAGGTCGAATTATAACAAGCCAACCTTAAATGAACCTTAACTCTCGTAACAATTTATTAATAATTTGCGCTGAAAATTGGTGGAAATGCGTGAAAAAAATTCCAGTTAGTCGAAAAAACGGCCGAATTTGTTAATGGAAAGTTAACAAACCGTGACGATACAGGCGGAGTTCATTTAAGGTAACGGACGTGGCAAAATAAAAGCGGATGGCACAGCAGGTTGCTTTTAAGTAAATTTTGTAACAAAATACACAAATTAGACCTATTTTTTACTGTTGTCTTGTAACAAAATGCAAATAAATACTTGAATTCTATAATAATATTTGTTATTATATTTTTGTATAATTAGGTTACACCGCCTTTTGCGCGGTGTGTCAGTGAAAGGAGCTCGTCGTTTAAATGGGTAACGTTCCTCTTTACTTGTTCAACAAGGGCGAAAACGCAAGGACGTACGAATATCTCGGCGCTCATTTTATCGGTGAAGACGTTGTTGTTTTTCGTGTCTGGGCACCCAATGCCGAACAGGTCAGCGTAGTTGGTGAATTCAACGGTTGGCAGGGCGGCGCGTCGCCTATGCATAGGGTGGATGACAGCGGCGTGTGGGAAACCACGCTGAGCGGTCTCAAAGAATACGATGCTTACAAATTCTTCATCCGTGCTCGCGACGGCAGAGAATTTTTTAAGTGCGACCCTTATGCTTTTCACGCTGAAACAAGGCCTGACAACGCATCTAAGCTGTATAACATAGAGGGCTATGAGTGGCACGATGCAAAGTGGCTTGATAAGCGCAGAAAGTCAAGCGTTTACGACAGCCCCGTCAACATATACGAGGTGCACGCAGGCTCATGGAAGCAGTATGATGACGGCAACTTCCTCTCGTACCGTGCAATGGCGGATGAGCTTATTCCCTACGTCAAGGATATGGGCTATACCCACATCGAGTTTATGCCGCTGAGCGAATATCCCTTTGACGGCTCGTGGGGTTATCAGGTAACGGGCTATTTTGCCCCCACCTCGCGTTACGGTACGCCGAAAGACCTTATGTACCTTGTTGACAAATGCCACGAGGCAGGTATCGGTGTTATTATGGACTGGGTGCCTGCACACTTCCCCAAGGATGCTCACGGACTCTACGAGTTTGACGGCACTGCCTGTTACGAATATGCGGACCCGCGCAAAGGCGAGCATTATTCCTGGGGCACGAGGGTGTTCGATTACGGCAAAACTCAGGTGCAGAGCTTCCTGATGTCCAGCGCCGCAATCTGGCTTGACAAATACCATTTTGACGGACTTCGTATTGATGCCGTTGCATCAATGCTTTATCTTGATTACGACCGTGAGGACGGTCAATGGGTTGCCAACGAAAACGGCGGCAACGAAAACCTTGAGGCGATTGCTTTTCTGCGTAAGCTCAACGAATCAATCTTCCGCGATTATCATGACTGTATGATGATAGCCGAAGAATCCACGGCATTCCCGATGGTTTCAAAGCCTACGTTTATGGGCGGTCTGGGTTTCAACTTCAAGTGGAATATGGGCTGGATGAACGATTGTATGCGTTACTTCTCGCTTGACGGTATCCACCGCAAGAATAACCACAACTGCCTCACATTCTCATTTTTCTATGCTTTCTCCGAGAATTTTGTCCTGCCGATTTCACACGATGAAGTCGTTCACGGCAAATGCTCGCTGATTAATAAAATGCCGGGCACTTACGAAGAAAAATTTGCAGGTGTTCGCTCTTTCCTCGGCTACATGTACGCTCACCCGGGCAAGAAAATGCTGTTTATGGGTCAGGAGTTCGGCCAGTTTATTGAGTGGAAGTATGACAGCGGTCTTGATTGGCTGCTGCTCGATTACGAGGCTCACAGGAAGCTGCTCAACTACACCCGTGCACTCAACAGGTTCTATGCCGCAAACGCTCCTTTGTGGGAGGCGGATTTCGGCTGGGAGGGCTTCAACTGGATTTCCAGCAACGATAACTCAAACTCCGTTATAGCCTTCCGCAGAATTGACAGGAGCGGCAAAGAGATTATTGCCGTGTCAAACCTTACTACGGTGTTCCGAAGCGGTTACGAAATAGGCGTACCTTACGGCGGCACTTACGAGGTTGTGTTCAACTCTGACGAAGAGCAGTTCGGCGGTACGGGCAAGGGAAGTACGGGCAGAATAAAATCGTCCGAGAGACCGATGCACGGCCATGAGCAGAGCGTTTCCCTCGAGCTTGCAGGTATGAGCACTATTTTTCTCAGACTCGTGAGGAAGAATCCCGTGCGCAAGAAGGAGCCGAAAAAAGTTGAAAAGAAATGATAAGGCGCAGGGTGTTTTGCATTTTGCAGATTTCAAATCGCCTTGTCGGGGAAACTTTATCAACTCGCTGGAGTTTCTCAGACCGTGTATCGAAGATCAGGGCGGAGAAATGGTTTACCTTTTCCCTGCTGCTACCGCAAAGCGCGAATGGGCGCAGGAGCTGAAAAAAGAGGCTGCCGTTTATTTCTTGGGCGACAGTTTACTGCAGAATGTGAAAACCGTGCGGGGTATAATAAAACGGCACAATGTCGGAATTATACACTCCCACTTTTACAAGCTGCCGTATATCCTGACTTTGAGTCTTGCTTCGATGTTCCTCGGTGTCAGGCAGGTGGTTCACCTCCACTGTGCGCTGACGATTCACAGCGGTGTATCAAGGCTGATTGAAAAACTGCTTCTCAAAGGCAAAACGTTTATCGGCTGCAGCGAAAAGCTTACGGCTGATGCAAAAAAGTACTACCCAAAAAATCCTGCGTTTACGGCAAAAAACGCAATCTGGTTTCCAAGGCTTGATGAGTACGAGGTGCTTGACAAAGAATCGCTCGGGCTGAGCACAAGCGCAAAAACGCTTATGATGTTCGGTTTCCTCTACGAAGTAAAGGGTGTTGATCTTGCCCTCGAAGCTGTGAGCGAGCTTAACGAAAGCGGAAATGATTTGCAGCTCATACTTGTACTCACCTCAAACATTGATGAGATAAAGGGCAAGATAACAGCCCGTTTCGGTGCAATCCCTGCGTGGCTTCATCTGTTGCCGCCGCGCAACGACATTACAAGCTACTATAAGCTGTGCGATGCCTTTCTGGCACCGAGCAGAAGTGAGGGCTTACCGTACTCGGTTATTGAAGCGTCTTATCTCAAGCTTCCCGTTGTATTGAGTGATATTCCTGCTCACGCAAGTCTGAAACTTCCGTGCGGATATTACTTTGAAAGTGAAAATGTCGGTCAGCTGAAGGCTCAACTCTTGTCTGCGCTCAGCGGTGCGGATGATGCGGCTGCCTTCGATGCCCAGAGGGAGCAGATAAAGCAAGATTATCAGCTTTCCACCTGGACCGACCGCATAATAAATATATATACCAAACTCTGAAGAGTTCCCCAAATAACAAGGAGGTTATCAAGAAATGTCACAGAAAGCCGAATGTATTGCTATGCTGCTCGCCGGCGG
>JAZRRT010000192.1:0-8249 GCA_045650985.1 Acutalibacteraceae bacterium
GTTTTCCCGCACATCTTGAAGATGATGAGCACGAGAGCACTGCATGGCATTATATTGTTGAAGAAAACGGCGAAACCATAGCAACAGGCAGACTTATTCAGCTTGAAGAGTTTGTCTGGAAGCTTGGCAGAATCGCTGTCAGAAAGTCAGCGCGCGGCACGGGCCTCGGCTCTAAGGTAACGCAGGCGCTTATTGAAAAAGCAAAGCAGCTCGGCTCAAAAACAATTAAAATCAGCGCTCAGTCTCACGCTGTGTCTTTCTATGAGAAGTTTGGCTTTGCAATTGCCGGCGTTGAGTTTATGGATGAAAATCTTCCCCACGTTGATATGGAAATGAACCTTATTTTTGACGATTGCGATTGGGTTGGATTTGAAGAAAAGAGTGTTGCTGTTTACGCTCGTAAGACCTTTAACGTATCCGATACGTCTGCTGTTACTCTCATTTCCTGCGGACTCGGTTTTTCTCACATCACGGTTAACGGACTGCCCGTAACCGATGCGCTTCTTACACCTGCGTGGACAAACTACGAAAAGCGCGATCTTACGAAAATCTATATGCCGATTTACGATACGATAATTCACCGTATCCACTATGTTGAAAATGATATATCTCACCTTGTAAAACAGGGCGAAAACGTTATTGAATTTCATATCGGCGCGGGTTGGTACGGTCAGAACGAAAGCCGCAATGAGGGTATGGTCGAATACGGTCGCCTCAAGCTTGCATTCAAGATTCTTGAAGGCGAAACGCTTGTTTCAAAATCCGATACCGACGTTGAGTGGCGCAATTCTTACGTAACACGCACAAGCCTTTATTTCGGTGAAACTCACGACGCGCGTCTTATCGGCACGGGTGAGTGGAAAAAGGCAGAGAAGCTTACACGTCCTCATTCTCTTCTTACAAAGCAGACCTGTCTGCCCGACAGAGAAATCAGAACGATTATTCCGAAGAAGATTTATTCCTTTGGTGATACTGCGATTTACGACCTTGGCGAGAACGTTGCAGGCTATCCTAAAATCGTTTTCAGCGACAGAGCAATTACCGATGAAAGAGTGTACGTGCGCTATTCCGAAGAACTGAATGAAGACGGTTCGCTTGAATTCAGTACTCTCGGCTTGCATTTCCGTATGCAGAGAGATGAGTTTGTCTATTCGGATAAATTTAAGCAGCACAGCTTCTATCCGCTGTTTACCTGGCATGCAGGCAGATATTTTGAGGTTCAGGGTAATGCAACCCCTGTTGAATTTGCTGTTGTTCACACGGATATGAAGGTCATCACCGATTATAAGAGCGATGATGATATGCTTCAGTGGATTGTTGATACTTATATTCGCACACAGCTCAATAACGTTCACTGCTGTGTACCGTCAGACTGTCCGCACAGAGAGCGTCTCGGCTATACGGGTGACGGTCAGCTTGCCTGCGATGCGGCTATGACTTGCTTTGATGCGGAAATTATGTACCGCAAATGGATGCAGGATATTGCTGACTGTCAGGATATATACGGCGGTCACGTTCAGCATACGGCACCGTTTTACGGCGGTGGCGGCGGTCCCGGAGGCTGGGGCGGCGCAATCGTGTTTGTTCCGTACACATTCTATAAGCACTATGGCGATGAAAGCGTTCTGAAAAAATATTATCCCAATATGCTCAAGTACCTTCATTATATGGAAACTCACAGCGAGGGTAATCTGGTTGTAAGGGGAGAAGAAGGCGGCTGGTGTCTCGGCGATTGGCTGCCGCCTGAAAAGCTTGTTCTGCCCGAGCCCTTTGTAAATACGTATTTTTATATCAAGGCTGTGCGTATTGTTAAAGAGGTAGGTAAGATTCTCGGCATAGACAATGCTGAAGATATGGATTGCCGCAGCGCAAAGGCTGAAAAGGCAATTTACGATAACTATTACGACAGCCAAACAGGTTCATTCTGCTCAGGTGTTCAGGGTGCGGATGCGTTTGCTGCTGAGCTTGGTCTGGGCGGTGAACGTACATACAAGAATGTTGTTGATAAATATACCGCTCTCGGTAAGTTCGATACCGGTATCTTCGGCACGGATATTGTTGTGCGTATTCTCTGCGAAAAAGGGGATAAGGAGCTTGCAAAGCGTCTGCTTACAAGTAAGGACGGCATCGGCACTTTCCACTATATGAGAGAGCACGGCGCAACGACATTGTGGGAAAACTGGAACGGTCAGGATTCTCATTCACATCCGATGTTCGGTGCGGTTGCAGCTTCAATAATCAAATATCTTTAACGGTTACTCCGCAGTACGGTGCGTATTGCGGAGTTTTTTTGCTTGTAATGCGGTACAACTTTCAATCCCTATTGCTTTTTTACACAATATATAGTATTATATTTGATAATGTATAATTATATTAGTAAAGGATTGTTGCGGTTTGTCAGGATATAAATACAAAATTTCTGTAATAATTCCCGTGTATAATTGCGAAAAATATATCAAAGGTTGCGTGGAAAGCCTTAAAAAGCAGACTTTGTCTGCGGACGATTTCCAGATAATCTTTATCAACGACGGATCTTCCGACAACAGCGGAGAAATTTGCGAGAGCTATGCCGCTCAGGATAAAAATATTGTTTACTTTGCAAAAGAAAACGGCGGTGTTTCCAGCGCAAGAAATAAAGGCCTTGAGCTTGCACAGGGCAAGTATATTATGTTCCTTGATGCTGACGATACCCTCGGCGCAAGAAGCCTCAAGGCAATATATGATTTTTTTGAGGCTCACTATGACGAGGTTGACCTTGTTACATATTCTATCGACTATCTTAACGAAAAAGGCGAAATATCAACTCACAAGCGTTTTGATATTCTTACCGAAAGCGGTGTTTACGACATCAGCAGCAATGCGAATATTCTTCAGACCACAATGAATGTCTGTGTCAAAAACGTTCCCGAAAATGAGAGAAATCTTTTTGACGAAACACTTTCCCTCGGCGAAGACCAGTGGTTTATATTCTCATGGCTGATGAAAAAGCAAAAGCTCGGTTTCTGTAAAGAGGCAGTATATACCTATTACCGACATTCAGGTTCTGCAAGCAGCACTATGAATTCTCCGTATTACTGCTTTGATCAGTACGCCCGCTTTTTCAAAAAGCTTCTTGATGCGTTCTGCGATGAAAACGGCAAACCCCATCCCGTTGCTCAGGGGCTTGTTGTATACAATCTCGGTTGGCGTATTACGTCGGACCTTCTCGTAACCGATTATGATGAAGACGTAAGACAGTCTCAGCTTGATACGATACGTGATTTGTTGAGTCGTGTCGACGCCTCGATAATTGCCGATTCAATTTATATTGACCCGTATCATATAAACGTATTTATGCAGCTCAAGGGTCAGGACTATACGGTAGTTTCCAATTCGCAGTTTCAGTGTGCTTATGTTGGCGATACCCTTATTTACGGACAGCCTCATTTAATTACTTTCAATACGTTCAAGGTAAGCGAAGGTAAGCTTTATGTCTCTGGCTTTTTCAAAAACGGTGTCGGTTCATCCGAAAGCATAAAGCTTTTCTGCACTTTTTCCGACGGACGCAGATTTGATATTCCCGTAGAAAAAACGTCGTACAGCTACTATAAGAGTAAGAGCGTTACGAATGATTTTGCAGGTTTCGATATTATCCTTGATTTGCCTGAAAAAGTTTCCGTCTTTTTTAATGCCTGTGTTGACGGGCATTATTGCACGCCGAACGTGTTCTTCGGCTTCAAGAGTGCAGTTAATAAGGCTAAATGTACCGTTGCAAACGGCGGATACGTGATTAAATTTGATTCAAATACAAAGGCGTTTTCGTTCAAAAAGGCATCTGCCGAGGAACTTGCCGTTGCAAGAAACAAGGCGGATAAAGCAGTTTATGCCGAAAGTAAGCCTGCTTTTGTTTATCGTAAGCTTGCACAAAAAACTGCAAGCAATAAGCGCATCTGGTTATACTGCGACCGTGAGGGTATATTTGATAATGCATACTATCAGTTTATCCACGATTTTGAAATGAAAGACGGCGTGGAAAGATACTACATTACCGATAATATTCAGGATAAGAAAGCGCATTTTACTGCCGCACAAAGCAAACGTCTTGTTCAGTTCAAGAGCTTTAAGCATAAGATGCTTTTCTTTAACTGCGAGAAGGTATTGACGTCGTTCAACTCGCTTTCGATTATGAGTCCGTTTGACGGTCTGCCTCTTCGTTGGTATTCCGATATTATCAAGTGCGAGTTTGTTTATCTTCAGCACGGTATTCTTCATGCGCGTCTGCCCATTCTTTATTCAAAGGGCAGGGCAAACGTAGATAAGGTAGTTATTTCATCCGAGTTTGAGCGCGAGAATTTCAAACGCATATACAACTTTAAGGATGCTGACCTTCTTCCGAGCGGTATGCCCAGATTTGATGCAGTTGCAACGGATACCGTTGCAAAGCGTAAGATTCTCTTCTCTCCGTCGTGGCGTAAAGACCTGATAGGCGAGTATGAGAATAATAAGCGTCAGCTTCTTGACCGCAAATTCCTTGCGTCTGATTTTTATAAGGAAATCAATGCTTTCCTCAATTCTTCGGAGCTTGCTCAGCTTCTCGAAAAGTATGATTACCAACTTGATTTCAAGAATCATCCCATTTTCAAGGATTACGACAAGCATTTTGTGGTCGACAATCCGCGAATCAGCGTTACGCAGAAGATTGACGATATGGACAAATACGCTCTTATGATAACGGACTATTCGTCAATTGTTTTCGATTTTGTTTATCTTGACAGACCGCTGCTTTATTTTGTGCCCGATTATGAGCTTTTCAGAGCGGGCATAACGCACGATTACAATAAGCTCGATCTTCCTCTTGAAGAGGCTTTCGGTGCTCTTGCCATGACTGCGGACGAGCTTCTTGCTAACCTTGAAAAGCTTATTGTCAATGATATGAAGCCTGATGAGGTTTACGCAAAGCGCAGTAAGGAATTCTTCCTTACAAAGTCAAACCATTGTCAGAATCTCTACGAAATGCTCATAAAATAAACGATAAAATATAAACAAGGCTTGTCGGGTCAATGTCCGACAAGCCTTGTTTTTATGTGTTATATCAGCCGATAAAGCCATCAATGAGCTTAGCAAGCTCAGCGTCGTGGTTTTCTATGCAAAGATGTCCGCCGCCTGATACTGTGTATTTTTCAGCGTTCGGGAATGCTTCGTTAACCTGAGTTTTCATAGCGTCGGTCAGCACAAGGTCTTTGTCTGCCTGGACGAGAAGTACGGGCATATCAAGTGCTGCAATTTTTTCAAAATCGTTCGGCATCGCTTTTGCAGAGGTTATCATATTGCTATAACCGGTGTTATGTATCTGAAGCGGTGCGGAGAAAAGTGAAAGGTCGTAGTCCATTGTGAAATCAAAGTCCATAAATGCCATAAGGGCAACAAGTCTGAGCAGAGGAGTGACTTTTGTGAGATGTTCAAAAATAAAGTTTGCCATAGCGCCCATAATTTTTGAACTCATCATATCGCCCATAGCGCCCTCCATTGACGCGATAGGGCAGGGGCAGAAGAGCATAAGAGACTGTATTTCGGGAGCAAGACAAGCAATATTCATTGCAACACCGCCACCCATGGAGTGACCTGCAACGTGCCATTTGTCAATGGGTGCGATTGATTTCATAAGGTTGATTACAAGCTCTTCACGAACTTTGTAATCTTCATCGGAAACTTCTGTTTCTCTTGTGCTGTATCCGAAACCGGGCAGGTCAACAAGTACCCAGGTGTAGCCGTCATCAACAAGTTCGTCTGCAATGGGTGCCCATGTGCTTGTTGAGCAGCCGAAACCGTGAATCATAAGCACCTTTGCTTTTTCATCTTCAGCTTCAAACACACGGTAGTGCAGGGTGTAAGCACCCTCTTCGTAGTAAAAGCTGTTATCAAACGGAGCTTCATAAGAAGCGGTTGCGGTGAGAATAAACGGTATGAGCATCATAATAGCGCATATCAAAGATACCGCTCTTTTAAAGTTAGTGTTCACTTTGTTCCTCCTTATTCGTTTATCGTAGGTTTGAATCCTTTGCCGATGATTTCATTGGCTTCGGTGATGATTGTGAATGTGTTTGGATCAATTGATTTTATCAGTTTTATTGCAGGTGCAACCTCGTTACTGCGAAGTACGCAAACGAGCATATTCTTCTGTTGACCTGTGTATGCGCCCGTTGCAGGCACAATGCTGACACCTCTCGGTGAGCTGTTTACAAGCTCTTTGGATATTTCGTCTGCATGGTCGGTAACAACCATAAGCATTTTGCTCTTTGCCATACCGTAGAGGATGTAGTCGATAACCTTTGAGCTGACAAAGATAACTACTGCGGCGTAAAGCGCGCTTTCAATGCTGCGAAAAACAATGGCGGAAATTGCAATAACCACCATATCGCTGAACATAACGAGTTTACCGTATGATATGTGCGGGAAAACAAGCCTTAACAGTTTGCTGAGAACGTCGGTGCCGCCTGTTGTTGAGCCTCTTGCCGCAACAAGCGCAACACCCGCACCGAGAAGTGCGCCGCTGAATATTGAAGCAAGCAGCGGATCATTGGTGTATTCGTAAGGTATGAGCGCTACAAGATCGATTGTTACTGACAGCAGAACCGTTACCCACAACGTTTTCAGCACAAACTTCTTGCCGATAAACTTGAGCGCAAGAAGCAGAACGGGTACGTTAAGTGCGAGGTTAACCGCACCGACGGGCAGGTCTGTGAGATAGTTGATAACAATCGCAAGACCTGAAAATCCGCCTTGGGATATTCTGTTGGGTACGTTGAAGAAGTTGATTGCAACTGCATAGAGTACGCAGCCGATTATCCATACAAAGTTGTCTGCAATAAGATTCAATGCTTTTTTTGACTTGGGGGAAAGAGGCTTTTTGCTTTTTTTACTCAATTTCTTCACCTTCGCAGATAATTTTAAACAGTTCGCGCATACGTTTAGTTTGTCCCGTAAGGTACAGATATCCGAAAAGTGCCTCGAAACCTGTGGCGTTGTGGTAGTCTGCAACGGAAGCTCCCTTCGGCACGTGCGAAACCTTGGCGTTTCTGCCGCGCTTGAATGCGTTGGTTTCGTCTTCGGTAAGAAATTGTGATATTTTTCGGATGGCTGCAGCCTGTGCCGTTGCGCTGACGAAGTTTACGGCGTGTTTATGAAGCTGTTCCGGAGGTCTGTTGCCTTTGATTGCAAGATGCTCTCTGACAAGTATTTCATACACGGCGTCGCCGATATAAGCGAGTGAAATCGGGTTAAGTGAATTGGGGTTAATCTGTTCACATCCGAGCAAAGTTTCCAAAATGATTCCTCCGATTAGGGTACGTAGTCAAATTCAAGGTCATAAATAACTACGGTGTCACCTTCGTTAATGCCAAGCTCGACAAGTCTGTTGAGAATACCGCTTGTTTCAAGTACACGCTGGAAATACTGAAGCGATTCATAGTCATCAAGGTCTGTTCTCTGAAGAATTCTGAGCAACCATTCTGCTTCTACGAAATAGACGTCGTCTTCAACTCTTACGTTGAAGTTTTCACCTTGCTCGAGAGGCATATCCTTGTTTGTGATTTCTTCGCTTTCAAATCTGACAACAGGGGGAAGCTTTGAAAGCTTTTCGGCAACGGCATTGATAACTTCCTGCGTGCCCTCGCATATCGGTGCGCACATACGGTAAAGTTTATGACCGTGTTCTTCCATATATTTTTCAAGTCTTTCAAGCTGTTCGTCCGTTGCAAGGTCAATTTTATTGGCTACAACTACCTGTTCGCGCGTTGCGAGCTCTTCATTGAATCGTGCAAGCTCAAGATTGATTTTTTCGAAGTCTTCAATCGGGTCTCTGGCTTCGCTGCCCGCGGCGTCAACAATATGAACCAGCATACGGCAGCGCTCAACGTGGCGGAGAAATTCGTGTCCGAGTCCTACGCCTTCGCTTGCGCCTTCGATAAGTCCGGGAATATCGGCAATTACGAATGAATTGCCTTCTCCCATTCGCACAACACCAAGGACGGGTGTGATTGTTGTAAAGTGGTAATCGGCAACAATCGGTTTCGCTTCGCTTACAACCGAAATAAAGCTTGATTTGCCAACGTTGGGGAATCCGAGAAGACCTACGTCAGCAATGAGCTTGAGCTCAAGAGAAACTTCCCATTCTTCACCCGGTGCGCCCTGCTTTGCAAAACGCGGTGCCTGACGTGTTGCCGTTGCAAAATGAGGGTTGCCCCAACCGCCTCTGCCGCCTTTTGCGGCGA
>JAZRRT010000193.1:0-14745 GCA_045650985.1 Acutalibacteraceae bacterium
CAAACGTAAAGCCTCAACTTCTTCACAGAAGCATCCGTAAGGGTCTGCAATGCAGACCCTTTTTTATATATTGAAATAATTCTCAGATAATGATATTATTATTCACAGAATATTCTGCGAGGTAACACGATGCTTGCAAACGAAAGCATAATCGGAATACTCGCCCACGTTGACGCGGGCAAAACAACGCTGACGGAAGCGCTCCTTTACACAACGGGAGCAATACGTCGGCTTGGTCGTGTTGACAAAAAAGATTCTCATTTCGATTCTCACGAGCTTGAGAGAAGCCACGGAATAACAATATTTTCCAAACAGAATCCGTTCACCGTAAACGGCAGAAACTTCACACTCGCAGACACACCCGGTCACGTGGATTTCTCCGCAGAGATGGAAAGAACACTCGGTATACTCGACTATGCCGTGCTGGTAATAGATGCGGTAAGCGGTATACAAAGCCATACGGAAACAATATGGAGTCTGCTCGAAGAATACGGAATACCTGCATTTATTTTTGTAAACAAAACTGACCGCGACGGTTTTGATAAGGCTCAGCTCCTTGCCGAGATGAAGCGGTGCTTCAGTTCGGGATGTATTGACTTCACGCAGGAAAAAGATAGCTTTGACGAAGAAATTTCTTTGATAAGCGAAGAATTACTTGAAGCTTTTCTTGAAGGAAAAGTTTCGGAAGAAATCGTACAAAGTGAAATTCAGAAAGCAGTTACAAACCGTACACTATTCCCCTGCTATTTTGGCTCGGCACTTCAAAACACAGGCGTCGACAGCCTTATTGACGGCTTGGGAAAATACACCGTTTACAAAGAATACGGCAGCGAATTCAGCGCAAAGGTATATAAGATTCTTCACGACAGCCAAGGCAACAGAGTTTCTTTCCTGAAAGTTAACGGCGGCAAACTCTGCGTCAAAATGGCTGTGGGTAACGAAAAAATCGACACACTCCGAATATACTCGGGCGAAAAATCCGAAGCCGTTAAAGAGGTTGCCGCAGGCAGTGTCTGCGCGGTAACAGGGCTTTCCGCTGTAAACGCAGGCGAAAGCATTAACACCGACGGTATAACAGAAATCATCGGACCGAAGCTGAGACCGTTGCTTTCCGCACAGGTTATTATAAGTGATGCGCTCGACCTGCACACGGCATACAGAAGGCTGAGTATTATCGGTGAGGAACTGCCCGAGCTTTCCGTGCACATAGTACACTGCGCAGATCAGGAACAAATCCAGATAAGGGTGATGGGCAGAATACAGCTTGAAATTCTCAAAGCACTAATGAAAGAGCGTTTCGGAACGGATATTGATTTCGGTCCGTGCAGAATCCTTTACAAAGAAACTGTAACAGCGCCCGTTATGGGTTACGGACATTACGAGCCGTTGCGCCACTATGCGGAAACTCAGCTTCGAATTGAGCCGGCTGAAAGAAACAGCGGAATAACAATTGCAAACGAGTGCAGCCTTGAAACGCTCGACTCAAATTTTCAACATCTGATTCTGACGCATATAGCCGAAAAGGAACACCTCGGCATACTGACAGGCTCACCGCTGACCGACGTCAGAATAACGTTGACGGCAGGCCGCTCACACCTGAAGCACACCGAGGGCGGCGATTTCAGAGAGGCGACGTACAGAGCAATCAGACAAGGGCTTGAAAAAGCAGATAACCTTCTGCTCGAACCTTACTACTCGTTCACACTTCGCGTGCCGACAAACTGTATGGGCAGAGCGATTGCCGACATACAAAAGCTGTGCGGAGAGATTGAGCCACCCGAAATGACCGAAACGCAGGCAATAATAAAAGGCACGGGACCCGTATCGGAATTTATGAATTATCCGGAGGAGGTTGTATCTTACACATCGGGCAGAGGCATACTCACAATGCGCGAAAACGGATACAGACCTTGTCACAATGCGCAAGAAGTCATTGAAAAAATCGGCTATGAAAAAGAAAGAGACCTTGAAAACACATCTTCATCCGTCTTCTGCTCACACGGGGCAGGTTTTGAAGTAAAATGGTATGACGTAGACGGAATGCGCCACATAAAATAAAAAAGATATTAAGTCTTGATGATAAAAACGGACGCGGGTGAATGCCCGCGTCCGTTTGTCATTGTTCTTCTTTTTCCGACGGTAAAAGAGGCATAGGCTGTATACCTGCGCAATCCTCCAAAAACTCTTCTTCAGCGCTGTATTCTCCGAGTTTATACTTTTTGCGAATTTCCTCGGGAAAATAATCTGCCGGTTCAGAATAGTTGATTTCATTTTGTTTCATTTAGCTTAACCGCCTTTCTTTATCTGTTGTTCTTGTTTCTGCGTTTGTAGTCCTCATCAATGTTTTCCTTCCATTTGGCGCTGAGCGGTGCTTTGGCACGCATACTGCAAACCGCCTGCGTGACAGATTCATAAACAATGCTCGTACCCTCTTTATCGGCGTTGTAATTTACCGCTCTGTCAGCATCTATTCCGTACCGTGCGGCAGTTTCTGTCGCGTCAATATTCGCACCGATGAAAAGAAATTCCCAACCGTATTTTTCTTTCTGATGCTCAATCTTTCTTTTAACTTCTTTCGCAGAATATTTGCGGCTTGCATTTTCCATACCGTCTGTTGTGATTACAAACATTGTGTTCTCAGGCACGTCTTCGGGGCGTGCGTACTTATGAATGTTGCCTATGTGGTGAATCGCACCGCCGAGCGCATCAATCAGCGCAGTACAGCCTCTTACCGTGTAATCGCTGTCTGTCATGGGCTTAATTTCGCTGAGCCTTACGCGATCGTGAAGCACTTCGCTGACACCGTCGAAAAGCACGGTTGATACAAAGCACTCACCTTCCTGCTTTTTCTGCTTTTCAATCATAGCGTTGAATCCGCCGATTGTATCCGCCTCAAGCCCTGACATAGAGCCGCTTCTGTCAAGAATAAATACAAGTTCCGTTACGTTGTTTTTCATTTTTACGTTCTCCTTTTTAATAAATTCATTTGTGAAATTTTCAACTGTTTCAAGCAGATAATTATCAAGAAACGAAAGTGCTGTTTCTTTAGTGCTTTCATCAATGCCGTAGTAAGCCTGGGCAATTGCACCTGTGATTGCGGCAATTGTGTCACTGTCTCCACCTATTGAAATTGCGTTTCGGATTGCGTCTTCAAAACTTGTCGATTCAAAGAAGGCTTCAAAAGCCTGCGGCACGGATTTCTGACAAATTTCATAAAAATCATAGTCATCTCGGATTTCATCCAGTGTGAAATCAATAGTATAAAACTTGCTTACATAATCCTTTATTTTGTCCATACTGTGACCCGTTCTTGCAAGATAAACCGCACCTGCTACCGAAACTGCACCCTTGATTCCTTCGGGGTGATTGTGGCTGACTTCTGCCGTTGCTGCCGCTATCTTTTCGCATTCCGAAAGCGAAGAAGCGAACCAACCTACGGGCGAAACCCTCATCGCAGAGCCGTTGCCATAGCTGTAATAAGGCTCGGTGTGATTTCTCATCATCCACACAAGGAATCTTCCGCCGTAGCCGCAATCCGGATATCTCCTGCCGACCTCGTGCATAACCCCGACAAGATGTTTTTTGAAGTCTTCGTAATCCGTAATTCTGCCGTAGGTCTGAAGTGCCTTTGCAACCGCAATTGTCATAACCGAATCATCGGTAAAATCGCACTCAGGGCTAAACAGCTCAAACTCCTTTGATTTTAAGTTGTCAAACTCAAATCTTGAGCCTACAATGTCACCTATAATAGCACCCAACATATTTCATTTCCTCCTAAAAAAATTAATGTGGCTGTAAGGCTTTCTTAACCTTACAACCACATTATAGCGATTAGTGTTATTCAATTGGTCGCTTGTCGGGAGACTTTTGATTTGCTGACATAAAGCTCAACTATTGGGGCGGAATCAAGTTTTTCCATTGTTTTGTTTTCTTGAGCTATGGCCATAAGTTCAATATTGTTTTCATTACAAAAACCATTGATTACCTTGCATTCAAAGATTGCTCTTATTTCTGTTTTCAACTCTTCAAAAACAGAATTTATCATCTTCGCTGTTTCTTTATCCTCTGAAACAGGCTTGAAAAACATATATACAAGTTTTGCGTTTTTACCTTTTTCTTTTTGATGCTCTTTTATTCCAAGCAAGTGGCAGACAAACTGTTTCACATCAAAACGTGTGGATTTCTTTTTAATATCAAACAAATCCCATGACACTGTGAAACTTTCTGCAGGCTTCTCTTCTCCGGAAGCCATATCTTTCAGCGAAGCATTATTTTTGAAATAATCCCAGTAAACATTTCTGAATACAGGCTTATGACTGTCAAAAATCTCATGGCACTTTGCTTCGATAAAAATATCACACTTTTCATCTTCGATATAAGCGTCAAGTTGAGGAGCGGTTTTACTCGTTGCAAAAATTTCGCATTCTTTTTCAAACTCAACTTCATTTTTTGCAAATGTTTTTCCGAGTATATTTGTATCAACACCATCTCTCAAAGCAAGGTAACAGAATCTTGATGACGATGCTACGCTTGCCATTTTAGGAGGCATCAGACCATATTTTCCTTTTTTAGCATCGAGCTCTCCGCCTTTTCCGCCCGCATTATTGGACGCATTCTTGATTCCTTTGAATTTAGCATAATGGTCAGGATATGTAGTTTTCATTTCATCAACAAAGTCTGAAAAAGCAGCTTTACTGTAATAATTGTAATATTTGCGTTCTGCTTTTCCATCTTCAGTAATTATGTAAGGGAACAAATCACCTGAGAGATTATTTTTTATTGCAGTATCAAATTTTTCTTTCGGTGTTAATTTATCATTGCTCATCTTCTAACAGTCTCCTTACTGACGGTAAATATTTAACTTTGCCAAACCAATCCGTAACATCTTTCGGAATTTCAGGATGAGAAAATCTTTGCGGATGTCTCCCTCCTTTTTCATAATAGTATCCTTTTCGGACTCTTTCACTTAATTCAAAAGCTTCCTCTCGGTTCAAGCCGCAATCCACAAGATATTCTCTCAGTAATTCACGGTATGCAAAAACTTTATCAAAATACAACTTCGAGTCAAAGGCAGGAAGCGATTGAATCAATAACAAAGATTCCTGAAACTCTAACCTCCAACCCTTGGTAACAGGATCTTTTATTATTGATTCACCTGACATTTTAAGAGTTTCGACATTACGTTGAACAGTGCGTATACTGACTTCGCAATTTTCCGCAAGCTGTGCAGACGTAATACCCGGGTTATTCTGAATCTCTGCCAAGATTCTTATTGCCATTGAAACAGTAGAGCTGAAAGTATGCCTTTTCTTCTCTTTTTTGACGGCCTGCAAAGCAAAATATTTTCCTTTCTCACAAAACGCGTCAATATCAGAACATACGTTGAATTTTTTGATGTCCTTTGATTTGCAAGGCAATTCACCAACAAAAACAATAACTTCACTGAAAGTATCTGTATCACGGTATGCACTAAAAAACAAATCGAAATCATCTTCTGAAAATCTGTCGGCAGAAATTATAACTGCGCAAGCATATCCGGCCAACAAATCCATAAATTCCGTAATTTCTATGACAACGAATTTGCTGTCAGAAAAAAACGACTTTATACGACAAGCATCATCACGATTAAAGCCATACAGAAAAACATTTCTGTTCAATTTTATCACCTCGCCGTTACATTGTAACAAAACAAAACGACAGCAGTGTTGCATTCGACGAAGACAAAAATAAATCTTTCAAAAATCAACAACCCAACAGCACCTGGTCGAATTCAAACAGTGCTTCGTTTATTACAAAAACATCGTATATACCCTTTTGGATAAAATAGCGGATTATTTTATCGAACACGAAACTGCGTGAAAGTGTCAGACCTGCGGAAGAAAGAAGGTCCTGTGTTTCGTCAAGGGTCAGTTCAAGCGCAATTGCAAACGCAACGGCAGTCTGCTTTGACGGCTTGTAGGTTTGGGGATTACACTTGATTTTGGAAAACGTCTTTTTGTCAATATTTGCCTTTTTGTAGCACTCAACGTCGCTCATACCCTTTGCATCGATATAATCAAAAAGCTTGTACGCAAATGGTTTGTCCATTGCCTTCATATATTCTTCGAGCGATTTACCGGCAATACTGCTGCACGGTGGCAGCACCGACGCGCACGGCATCATTTCCACAACAGGTGCGCAGTCTTCCGAAACATAACATTCGGAAAAATCTGCCGTTATTGTTTCTTCCTCGCAAACTTCGCAGCTGCGCGCAGCGGCTCGCTCGTTGAATCTGTGGGTGAATCCGTGCTTTTCTTTAACGTAACCGTCATCAATAAACTCGCTGATTTCGTTAAAAACAACCTTGCTGAATTCGTAAGACTTGCGGTCATAAACGCAGATATAAACCATCAGCTCGTGCTCGAACAGAAACTCGGTTATAACCTGAATGGCGAATTTCAGCACCTGATCTTTAGGATAGCCGTAATTGCCTGGCGAAATAAGCGGAAACGCAACGGACTCACAACCGTATTCGACGGCAAGCCTGAGTGACTGGGTATAGCAGGATTTGAGAATTATGCTCTGACCCGCCAGACCGCCCTGCCATATCGGACCGGAAGTGTGAATTATGTATTTAGCGTAAAGGTTGTAACCCTTGGTTATTTTGGCACAGCCGAGACCCAGCGGTGCAAGCATTGCACACTCAGCATCAAGCCTTTTGCCTGCGGCTGTGTGCACGGCAAGGTCAACTCCGCTGTAACCCACCATTTCTTCGTTTGTGGTGTTGACAATGGCATCAACCTTCATTTCGGTTATATCCTGACGGAGAATTTTGAGCGGCATATAATCACCTCATTTTCAATATAACACGGATGCAACGTTTTTTCAACTCCACGCACAGTAGGTTGCAGGCTTTCGCCTTTTGGTTTATAATGCAAACCGTAAAGGAGAGAAGGTATGGATAACTATATAACGGGCGCCGCAATCAGACGCCTGCGCGAAGCAAAAGGAATAACACAGACTCAGCTTGCGGCAATGATAGGAGTAAGCGACAAGGCAGTGTCAAAATGGGAAACGGCAAGAGGTTTGCCCGATATAACGCTGATTGAGCCGCTCAGCAAAGCGCTCGGTGTTTCGGTAATGGAGCTGATATCAGGTGATGCTGTAATAAACAAAAACGTTTCATCAAACATTCTGCGCTCAAAATTCTACGTTTGTCCCGTATGCGGCAACGTAATCCGCTCAACGGGAGATGCAGTAATAAGCTGTTGCGGAATCAACCTGCCAGCGCTTGAAGCAGAGGATATTGACGAGGCACACGAAATTGTAATTGAATCGGTTGAAGACGAAAGTTTCATTACCGTCAACCACGATATGACTAAAAAGCATTTCATATCGTTCATCGCTCACGTAACATCCGACAGAGTGCAGTTTGTCAAATTCTATCCCGAAGGCAACGCACAAACACGACTTCAGCTCCGCGGCAGAGGTTATATTTACATCTACTGCAACAAAGACGGATTAATGAGAAAGAAAACTTAAACACGGCAGCCGTCTGAGCTTTTCAGGCGGCTGTTTTAGATGCGCACCAAAAACTTCACAGCCAAAAGAAAATTTTATAGAAAAATATGGTGTTGTATGTTATAGTGTTTATGTGTAGTTTCCGAAGCATTCAGCTTAGAGGAAATAATAACTATGAAACAACATTAAAAATCTTTGCATTTATAGCCGCCTTTATACCCGTCTGCGCTGTAACACCCTGACCGACATCACGACTTATAACGCAGCATTATGACCCTATTATTGCGGGCGGCAGATTTACAGGCATAAGCAAATATGCTTTTGCTTGCCGCAAAGAATAAACTCGATAACGTACGCAGCGTTGATATAGCGGCACTGCATGCTGTTACGGATTCAATCAACTCACTTTATATCAACAGGAGAATATACCATGGGAATATTTATGCGCATTTTAGGCTCTGTCCTTACTGTATTTTCAATCATTAATTCGGTGTTCGTTCCGATTGATGTTTACGGAAAAATCAAAGATGAATTTTCAAACAAGGCAAAAGCCTCATTCTCACAACTCTACTACGAGATAAGCGAAAAATCCAACAACACGGATATATGGCGTCAGGGCATGGTTACAGGTAACGGTATGCAAGGGGCGGTAACAAGCGGCGCACCTTACAGTGACACGCTGATATACCAAAATATGCATTTCATTATGCCCAACAAAAACGTCCGCTACTGCCCTGATACGTCGGATGAGCTTGAAACCGTAAAGCAGAGCATTACACAGGGCAAAGACATTGTCGATAACGCAAGCTACGATGATGTTTACGCCTTTCATCCGGGTGCATCACTTCGTATAAAGCAATCAAGACAGCTCAGCATAGGCTACGCAAGATACACCGATTATGAGACAGCTCAGGTCGGTGTCAGATACACCGATATTTTCGGCACCTGGGAAAGAACAACTTTCACCTCTCAGGCAGACGGTGTAACAATAACCGAAATCGGCTCTTCAGCAAACGGCAGAAAAGTTAACCTTACCCTTTCGTTTGATAACATTTCCGCCAACGCCAACTTCGGCGGCGGCAGTGAAGTTGACCTGAAATACAAAAAGACTGTTGGCGAAAACTGCGAATACATAGGCTTTATAGCGCACTATCCCGATTATGAGAACAGCGAGCTCAAAAACGGAGGCTATGCAACACTCGTATACGTTATAGCTGAAGGCGGCGAAAAGCGCATAACAAACGGCAAAGATGTACCCGACAGCCAGTATTGCGGCAAAACAAATCCGCAGATACAAATCAGCAACGCTGATAACGTATATCTCATAGCCGTGTCTGACAGGACACACAATATGTGCGATTACGGCGAATTTGAAAACTCGGAAAACTTCGAACTCATCGATTCACTTGTTTCACAGGCAAAGGCTGTTGCCGACAAGTACACTGCAAACGGAAAATTCGACTATGACAGTGCGCTCAAGGCACACACGGATATATTCACACCGCAGTATAACGCAGTAACATTCACACTCGGCAACTCTGACAGCACAAAAGCAAATGAGCGTCTTGTGCTTGACCAGCTCGTCAGCAACGATATTAATTCCGACCTTGCAGAGAGAATGTACTACGCCGGCAGGTACGCATACCTTTGCTGCGCAGGTTATTCCACCCCCCGACTTGGCGGAATGTGGACCGGCGAATGGAATCCCGGTTGGGGCAGTAAATACACAATGGACGCAAACGTCAACCTTCAGACATCTTCAATGAACACGGGCAACATCGAAAGCGCATATATCGGATATGCCGCCTTTATTCTGCGTCAGGCACCCGATTGGGAGGAAAACGCACTTGCAACGCACGGCTTTACCGACGCTTTGCAGGCACCCGTAAACACAGACGGTGACAAAGCCGTAATCACTGAAACCTGCTACTCCTACCCCTTCCGTTATTGGAACGCAGGTGCAAGCTGGATGCTGCAGCCGCTTTATGAAACACTTATGTGCTACGGTAACGTACAGATTCCGCTCAACGGCGAATTTGAGCTGGATAAACTCAGATCCGTGCTCTCCGTAACCGAAGAAGATCTGACAGATGCACAGATTCAGGCACTTGAAAGCAAAGGCAGTCTTGACCTTGAAAAAGACATTCTCCTGCCGATGCTTACTAAATCCGCCAACTATTGGGCACAGCTGATGACCCCTGAATATTACACCGATGCCGACGGAAAGCTCCACTATGAAGAAGGCAAAACTCAGCTTGAAAACGGTGAAACCTACACCATTCTGCCCAGCTATTCACCCGAAAACAATCCCGCAAACTATCCCAGCCCCTCTGCGGCAAACACGGCAATTGATATTGCCGCCTGCAGAAACAACCTTGAAATGCTCATCAGCGTTATGAAAAACGTTGACCCTGACGCAGATACATCCGAATGGGAATACCTCAAGAGCAAACTGCCTGCCTATATGTATGACGAAACAGGTGCGCTCAAAGAATGGGCAACTTCCGATTTTGAGGAAAACAACCTTCACCGCCATCTGAGCCATCTCTATTGCGTATGGCCCTTGTTTGAAACGCAGGATAATCCCGAGCTTGCCGCCGCTTGTATACAGGCAATAGCAAACAGAGCAAGCGAAAACGAGGCAAGCCACGCACTTGTGCACAGGTCACTTATTGCGGCAAGACTCAAGGATTCCGCAAGCGTTACGGATGCGCTTACAGACCTTATGAATCACGGAATCCATTATGACTCACTTATGACAAACCACGATTATGACCGCAACAGCTGCTACTGCACAGACTTTTCAATAGGTTATCTCGGAATAATTAACGAAAGCCTGCTTTATTCAACAACAGGCAAAATTGAAATTCTTCCCTCCATTCCCGAAAGCGGTTTTGAAACAGGCAGCATAAAAGGTCTCAAAGCAAGAACAAGAGCGACAGTTGACGAAATCAGTTGGAACCTTGAGGAAGGCACGGCAAAGGTTACTGTCACATCAGATATCGACCAGACGATTGAGGTTTCGTGCGGCATTTCTGACAAGACGCAAACAGTAACTCTCACCGCAGGCGAAACGGTAACAATAACATTCTGATAAAAACAAAAAAATTACCGTACGGATTAAAGTCCGTACGGCAATTTTATTAATCACATTTTCTTATCCGAAAATTGAGAAAATACCTCCGAAGAAATCTGAGATAGCAGTAAATATGTTCATAAAGAAGTCAGCAATCAAATCCCAGAAGGAAACAGTATCGTCAACTTCGTTGACAAGGTAATCATCTATATCAATATTGATATACGAATACTCATACTCACTTTCCGAATCATAATCGAAAGAAGTGTAACGGTAGCCGTCATAAAGCTCTCCGTTTATGTATACTTCCGCGTAGCTTGAAATATAGTATCCCTGTTCTGCACCAAAATAAAAGTGAAGATCGTAGAATGTGCCGCCTTCATAAGCCACGTCGGCAGCAATGCTGTCGTCATCATTCTCATAGTCATAGTATGCATACAAAGCTTTGTAACCGAACTCGTCATCATAATGCAGATAGTCCGTGTTGATTGTTACGTAGTCGTAATAATCGCCGACTAAATCACCGGGCTGAATATCGATATCAATATCGACAACATCAATAACCCTGTAACCGAAATCCTGACCAATCGTGATATAGAATTCTATTTCTGCATAGTATACATCAACATCGTAACCGTCCGGCTGCCAGTAATCAATACTGCAGTAATCAGGAGAAATGCCGTTGACCAATGCGTTAAAATACGCATCTTCCTCAAACACATAGCCGTCGTTGCAGGAAAGGTATACGGTAATATAATATGTTTTGCCTTGTTCAAATTCGTCTACGGGGTTTTCGTTAATATCACGAACAAAAACAGCAGGATCGCCGTAATCGTCTTCAAACTGAAGCTCAGGCGAAAGAATTGTTATGTAGTCATAATAATCGTCAACTTCTGCGCCGGCAATATCGGTATCGATAATAATTTCGGCATAATCTACCCATTCTTCATCTGAAGCTGATGCACAAAGAGAAAAAATGCCCAAGGCAAGCACCAGCGAGAGCATAACGGACATAATTTTTGTGAGTTTTTTCATAAAGTTACTCACACCTTTCGTGTTTATTTGGTAATTATGTTATATCATGCACAAAATCAAAATTCAACAGTAATTTTTGATTTTTACAAATTATTCTCAAAATTAATATTCCGAAATAAAAATAAGCATTGACACCACACATAAAAGTTATATAATTTTTTTATCACGGAATATGTCAGGAAAATGTATAATGAAAAATAAAACCGATATGCTCACGGGCAGTCCGCTCAGAAGCGTTATACGCTTTGCTCTGCCCATAATGGCATCGTCAATTCTTCAATATAATTACAGCCTGGTCGACAACATAATCGTGGGCAGATACGTAAGCTCTCAGGCGCTTGCGGCTGTCGGCTCTGTCGGACCGATAGGTGCGTTTATCGTAGGCGCGGCATTGGGTCTTACAAGCGGATTCTCAATTCCCGTTGCCCACGCTTTTGGCGAAAATAACAAAGAAAAGCTCTCCCACTACGCAGGCAACAGCATCTGCCTTGCGTTTGTAACAGGGCTTGTGCTTGTCGTTACGTCGCATATCCTTTCTTTCCCTTTACTCAGGCTTATCGGCACTCCCGACGATATAATCGGGCTTTCTTCGTCTTACATCAACATTCTGTACTACGGTATCCCGTTTCAGATGCTTTCCAATAACTTCACCGCGATTTCGCGAGCTGTCGGAGAAAGCAAAAAACCGCTTTACTTTTTCTGCGTGAGCGTTATTGTCAACTTTGTGCTCGACCTGCTGTTTGTAAAGAATTTCGGTTGGGGTGTTGAAGGCGCGGCGGCAGCTACACTTATTTCTCACGCAACAGCTTGCGTGCTCAACGGCATTTACGTACTTAAATTCAACCGACACATAAGCCTCACGCGCAAAAACTTCAGACTGAAAAAAGCAACCGCACTGCACCAACTGCGTTTGGGTTTGCCTGTCTCGCTTCAGTTTACGGTAACGTCCGTAGGCTCTATGTGTATGCAGAGCGTAGTCAACTCGTTCGGCACAAACGTTATCGCAGGCTTCACCGCCGCAGGCAGAGTTGAACAGCTTACAAACATACCGATGTCGAGTCTCGGCGTAGCAAACCAGACCTTTGTAGGTCAGAATTACGGCGCAGGTAATTACGACAGGATATTAAGCTCGGTCAAAAAACTGTTTGCGCTCAATATTCTGGTTTCGGTCATTATGAGTATCACGCTTTTTACGATCGGCGAATCCGTTGTGTCGCTGTTCCTGACGGAAAATAACCCCGAAATTATGGTGGCGGCAAAACGCTATATTCTCGCTATCGCCCAATGTTACAGCCTTGTTTCGATACTTTTCCTTATGCGGAACACCCTTCAGGGGCTCGGTTTTACCTATGCAAACTCAGTTGCAGGCATAGGCGAATTCTTCGGCAGACTTTCTGTTGCATTTGTTTTCACGCCTCTTATCGGGTTTGATGCCATCTGCTATGCCCCGCCTGCCGCGTGGCTGCTTGCGGATATTCCGCTCATCTGTATATATCTGAGCAAAAGGCGCAAATTCAAAAAGCTTGCCGCAAAAACACAAACATAATTACAAAAAACAAACGCCGTAAATCGTACGATATACGGCGTTTTGTATATTTAACCAAAAAATGCAGGCAAACCTTGTTATATAATCGCATTGAGTTTTGCGCATTTATTTGGTAAAATTTTTCTATCATATATGAAGGGGATATACACTATGAAATTCAAAAGAGTAATAAGCATCTGCCTTGTTCTCACAATGCTTTTTTCGTTCTCTGCTTTTGCGGCTGAGCCGGAATACGTTGCCGATTATGATACGGAAACACCGGTTATCATCGTGCACGGCATGAGCCAGAATAACACATACCTCGTTGATGAAGCAGGCAACTGGGTGCCTGACGAAACAGGCTACGTCACAGGCTGGCCGCTTGAAATTGACGTTATGCCGCTTCTCCAGCGTGCTCTGCCCAACATGCTCGCTTCAATCGTTACAAGAAGCGACATCGGCCTTACAGACGCTATGTACGAGGGCACGTACAACGCCCTTAAGCTTATCGAAAAAGACAACGACGGTAAATACATCAACAACATCGTAACCCCCTGTTACGAAATGCCTATGAGCGAGCTGCCCGAGGACGTAAAGCAAGAATACTACAACTTCCTCCCCATCCAGGAACTCAGCCAGATTATAGGTGAAGACGACGTTTACTACTTCGGTTACGATTCACTCGGAGACGTTATGTACGAAACCGAAAAGCTTCACCACTACATTCACGACGTAGTGCTTCCCAAGTCACCCAACGGCACAGTCAAGCTCTGCCACATCAGCCTTGGCGGCACAATTGCAGTAAATTACCTTGAAACCTACCCTGAGGATTACGACATCATCAAGAAGATGGTTTTTGTAATTCCTGCCATTGACGGTTCAGATATTATCGGTGACCTTTTCACAGGCAACCTCAGCGTATTCTATGACGACGATACACTCTACGAAGACCTCCTCGTAACTCTTCTCGGCGAAACCTATCTTGCATACCTGCTCAACATCGTACTGCGCATCCTCCCCGACGATGTTCTCAAATCCGCTCTCGGCGGACTTGCAAACGGTCTTGTGGATATTGCCGCTCTCCGCTCAACAATGATCTGGGCACTCTGCCCCGATGAATATTACGAAGAGGCAAAGGCAATCTGGCTTGACGGCAACGACGAGCTTGCAGGCATTGCAGAAGACGTCGAATACTTTATGAACGCAAGAGCAAACTTTGAAGAAAACCTCTTTGCATTGCGCGAATCAGGCTGTGAAATCTTCAACCTTGCTTGCTACGACGTCAACCTTTTCCCGCTTTGCAAAAACTACAAAACCAAAAATGCTGACCGTGTTATTCACGCTGAATCTGCTGCAATGGGTGCAACATTTGCAGATCTCGGCACAACACTCGGTGACGATTACGAAGCAGCAGGCACATACTGCGACAATCCCGAGCACAACCATCTTTCACCTGATGGTGTTGTAGACGCAACAACGGGTCTCCTCCCCTGCACAACCTGGTACTTCAAGGCTCAGGCTCACGAGCAGCTTCCGCAGAATGACGTTGCGCTTAAACTCGCAATCCGAGTTATGGCAGACAACAATATGAAGGACGTTTATTCCAACC
>JAZRRT010000194.1:0-10971 GCA_045650985.1 Acutalibacteraceae bacterium
GGTTAACGCCGATAAGAAGAAGGAAGGTTGTAAGATAGCCGGCTACCATATTGTAAATCATATTCTGACCGAAGAAATATGAATAGTAGCTCTTTCTTTCAGTTGCCGTTGTTTGCCAAAGCGGATTCTGGAGCTTTTTCTGTTTCGTACTCATAAAATATCTCCTTAATATATTACAATGAATAGTTTTAACATTATAACACAAATTTGCACATAATCAAATAAAAAATTTAAAACAGGCGACAGCGGATACCCTTATCTGTTTTGCTATTTGAAAAATCAACCTTTATATGTTGTAATTTTTTAAAAGCAGTGGTATAATTAAACTCAAAGATTACTGAAAGGAAGCACACAGAATGATAACAATAATCAACAAAATCATTTCACTTATTCTTGTACCGATTTATTTCAGCGTACTTTCCCCCACCCACCCGATAATGGTGATTTTCAACCAGCCGAAGGAGCTTATCTCCCTTTCCGAAAACGGTGTAGGCTCTGCCGAAGACCCCGTATATCTGACCGCTCACAGAGGTCTTCATGCACTTGCACCCGAAAACTCTCTGCCCTCGTTTGAAGAAGCTGTAAACCACGATTTTTACTCCGCCGAGTGCGACATTCAGCTTACCAAGGACAACAGATGGGTTGTAATCCACAACGCTGAGGTTGACGGCAGATTCTGCCAGTACGGCAAAATTGCAGATCTTACGCTTGAGGAGCTTAAAACATTCAGCTACAACTGGGGCGCAAACCTCTGGAAATACAAGGATTCGAGAATCCCCACGCTTGAGGAATACCTCGATGTGTTTGTAGGCACAGACACAAGACCTCAAATTGAAATAGGTGTAGAAAACTACGATATGCTCGGCGCCATAGTTGATGCAATAGAAGAAAGAGACCTAGTAGACCAGGCTATCGTGCTTACATACAACACAAAACAGCTTGCGGCAATCCACGAGCTTAACCCCGACATCGAGTTGTGGCACCTCGTTGACGAGATGACACCCGAAATCATTGCCGAAGCAAAAGCGCTCGGCGATAACGTATGGCTCTCAGCAAGCTATGATAAAAACACGGAAGAAAACATCCGCCTTGCAATGAGCGAAAATGTCAACTTCTCATTGTTTACGGTAAACACGGTTGAGGAAGCAAAAGCACTCTACGATATGGGCGTAAGATACATTGAAACAGATATACTCTGCAACTGAACAAAAAGAGCAGGTTAAATCAAATGCACTCCAAAAGACAATCGCTTTTGGGGTGCATTTCACGTTAAATTACTTATTTTCACCTGATGTACGCAAAATTGATAAAATCATTGAAAGTTTCTTCAATAGTTGCTCCGGAAATCAACATAATTTTACTCATTTTTATAACCTCTTGATTTCTCAAAATTACCGAAAAAAGCAACAGGTCATACATTTCTCAAGAAAACAGAAAAAAGCCTTGAAACACTAAGTGTTTCAAGGCTTTTGGTGGAGACGGAGAGGATCGAACTCTTGACCTCTTGAATGCCATTCAAGCGCTCTCCCGATACACGCAAAAACGCACCCTAGTTTTATTGATTTTTTTCTTTTTTTATGTTACCATAAATTAAGTTCAACAGGTTGCGGAGTGTAAAAAAATGACAACACAAGAATATCTGAAATTAATTGACGAAGTAAACAAAAACGGAAAATATAAGGCAGACTGGGCATCCCTCGCCCACCACAAAGTCCCCGAATGGTATATGCATGACAAGTTAGGAGTCTTCATTCATTGGGGTGTTTACAGTGTTCCTGCATACGGAAACGAGTGGTATTCCCGTGGTATGTATGACCGTAACGTACGCGAATTTGAACATCACAGAAAAACCTACGGTGAACAGAATGTTTTTGGCTATAAAGATTTTATCCCTATGTTCAGAGCAGAAAATTTTGATGCTGAAAAATGGGTTTCACTCTTTAAAAAAGCGGGTATGAAATACGTTATGCCCGTTGCTGAACATCATGACGGCTTTGCAATGTACGACACCGAATTCAATCGCTGGAATTCCACGAAAATGGGGCCGTGCAGAGATGTTGTGGGCGAATTGAAAGCGGAGTGCGAAAAGCAGGGCCTTGCTCTTTGTGCATCAACACACCGTGCAGAACACTATTTCTTTATGAATCCCGGCAGACTTTACGACAGTGACATAAACGACGAAAGGTATGCAGATTTTTACGGTCCTGCCGTTTATTGCGAAGAGTTTGACCCTGAAATAATCCACACAACAACCGCAGATACATATTCAAAAGGTGCAAGTAAAGAATGGCTGGAAGATTGGCTTGTACGCACCTGTGAACTTGTTGACAGATATCAACCCTCTGTTCTCTATTTTGACTGGTGGATTCACAATCATTCATTCAAGCCTTATCTCAAAAAACTTGCAGCTTATTACTACAACCGTGCCGATGAATGGGGCAAGGAAGTTACAATCAATTACAAGCACGAAGCTTTTCCGCCTTCTGTTGCCACATTTGATGTTGAACGTGGTGCTCTGACAGGCATATCCCCTGTTTACTGGCAGACAGATACTGCAATCGGCAAATGCTCCTGGGGATACAGGGCAGATAACGAATACAAGTCCTCACGTCAGGTCATCTGCGACCTTGTAGATATTGTTTCCAAAAACGGTAATCTGCTCATAAATATCGGTCCGAAAGCTGATGGCACAATCACCGATGAAGAAACACAGGTTCTGCTTGATATGGGCGAATGGCTCACAATCAACGGAGAAGGAATTTACGGCACAACGTACTGGAAACAATTCGGTGAAGGTGAAGTCAACGCGGAAGAAGGATTTTTCAAGGACGGAGACGAAAAGGCATTTACAAGTAAAGATTTCAGATTTACATATAAAAACGGTTATCTCTATGCTTTTCAAATGCGCCCGTCAAAAAACGTAAAAATCAAAACCCTCAAAAAGCATATCCCTCACGACTACATAATTGAAAACATTGAGCTTCTAGGAAGTGGAGAGAAAATTGAATTCACAAGAGACGAAGAAGCACTTAAAATAAATCTCAAAGGTGAATTCAACAGCGATTTGCCGATTTGTTTCAAAATTGCAATTGGATAGATACTAAAAAATAAACTCAGGTTCACTGATATTTTCAGCAAACCTGAGTTTTTTAACTTTATACGCCGCATCATATTTCACAAATCCCACAAGGGATCTATTTCATAAAAAAAAACCACTTCCGAAGAAGTGGTTTTTCTGGTGGAGACGGAGAGGATCGAACTCTTGACCTCTTGAATGCCATTCAAGCGCTCTCCCAGCTGAGCTACGCCCCCATAAAACGTATAATTGATATTTCTGCAAAATGTACTTATGAGCACTTTTGCTTCCTGCATCGCTTAACGCTCGATTATAATAACACACTATAAAGAAGAAATCAAGAGGATTTTTAACTATTTTTCAAAACGGAATCAAACGAAAATATCCGCACCGAAATAAATTAATAAAGCTGCGCCGAGCAAAATTCTGTAAACGCCAAATGAAGCAAAACCTTTACGGCTGACATGTTTTATAAGCATTCTGACTGCTGCAAGCGAAACAAAAAACGCAGCGGCAGTGCCCGACAAAAGCAGTACCGCCTCAGCAGCAGAAACAGAAAAGCCAAAACGGACAAGCTCAAGAAAACTCATACCGAGCATTACGGGCACAGCCATAAAAAACGAAAATTCGGCAGCCGCAACCCTTGAAACGCCGATGACCAGCGCGCCGATAACCGTTGCGCCTGAGCGTGAAGTGCCCGGAACTATTGAAAGCACCTGAAAAAGGCCGATAACAAACGCATCACGAAACGATATTTCTTCTGTTGTTTCAACCCTCGGTGATTTACCTTTCAGCCTTGATTCGACAAAAATAAAAACAAGGCCGTAAAAGACGAGAGCAACAGCGATAACCTGCGGCGTGTGAAGATAAGCATCAACAAAATCACCGGCAACGATTGCAACAACCGCTCCCGGAATGCAGGCAACCGCCGCCTTAAGCCAGACTGATACCGTCTGCTTTTTCAGTTTCAGTCCCCTGCCCGTTTCAAACGGAATCATCCTGCGAAAATACAAAACTGTGACGGCAAGGATTGCACCAAACTGAATAACGATGAAAAACATACGCTTGAAGCTTTCGCTTGCATCAAGCGTAATAAATTCATCAATAAGCAACATATGACCGGTACTGCTGACAGGCAACCATTCGGTTATCCCCTCAACAATTCCGAGAAAAACCGCCTTCAACACCTCAGAAAGCATAAAAAACACCTCCCCTTCTTCAACTTATATGAAGAAAGGGAGGAAAATAAAACCGATATTAAACCGTAAATTCGCCGACAAGCTTATTGGTTGACTTATTATTCCAGAAGCCGCGTGCGGTAACCTCTGCAATATATTCGCCTTTTTCAAGCTCTGTAATCTTCTGCTCTATTGTTTCAGGCATATCGTTGAGATAGTATCTTGACCAGAAACATACCTGCTTGACAATAGCTTTGTCAGATTTACGGCGGATTGTGACCTTATAGTCGTTTACTCTGTCTTCGTCAATCTTGGCCTGGTCAAACCTGACGTTAACGCTGTCACCGTCGACAGCAAGCTCAAGATTGGCACCGTCTGCAAAATAGGGCTTGACGCTTGTAAGGTAACGCGCATCAGTATATCTGAAAGTGTCAGGCTCCCAGGGTGTTTCAACAACCCATTCGTAGCCGAAGAAGCGCTCTGTGATTACGTCATAGGGTCTGATAACAACCTTACCTTCAGCATCAGCTTCGACAATAATAAACTGTGCGGCATTCTTCTCATTAGGCGGTACAGTGCCGTAAACCTTGTCAAACTCATCAAGCTCGAAATACTTGAAGCTGCCCGTGCCTACGCAGGTGAAATGCTGCTGATGGATTGAACGGGGGTCATTGACGGGAGCGTGCGAATGACCCGAGAAGTCGATAATCTGGGGATAATTCATAAGAATATCGGTTATCTCATCCTCACCCCAGTAAACGTTGCCGTAAACAGTGCCGTGAATATGCGGATGCTGGAAGAAGAAAATCGTCTTGAAGGGGTCTGCCTTTGCAGCAATAGCAAGGTCTTTCTTAATCCTCACACGCTTCTCCTCGCTGAACTTGCAACCTCTTGTAGTGGTAACGCTGATAAAGTGGAAGCCGTTGATAACAATATGATTATCGGGCTCCTGCTTCATAATATCACCAAGCCTTTTCAGCGCGCCTTCTTCGCCGTCGTCTGAAAAATACTCGTGGCTTGCCATTGTCAGCATCCATTTTGTTTCGGGCTTTACGCAGGTATCAAGAGTCTTGCGGAAATCGTTAAATTGCTCCTCGCTTCCGCTATCGGCAAAGTCGCCTACAACATAGAGCGCATCGAGCTTATCATACGGCTGACTTGCCGCATACTCGTATGCAAGAGCAAGACCTCTTTCGTAATTTGCAAGTCTCGAAGGGTCTTCGCGGTTATAATGAATATCGCTTGAAGCGACAAATCTGAGTACGGGGTTGAAATTCTGCATAATCACACTCTCCTGTCTGATTTTTTTCGTCAATTTTACCATATATTGAGCCTAAAGGTCAACATACAGAACAAATTTTGATACGGAAGTTTCAAAATCTTGACAATTATTCCGAAACCGTAATATAATGACTTATTATAAATAAGAGGCTCTAAAGCCAAACGGAAAGGAAATACGCACAATGAAGAAAACTGCAAGATTTTCGACCCTTATAATGACGCTTGTGATGCTGTTCACATGTGTCGCATCCTTCACGACAAACGCAGCTTACACACCCAACAGTATCTGGAACGCATACTACGAAGCATCAGCAGAGCAGATCGAAGCAGCCGTTATGCTTACCCCCGGCAGCGACGAGAGCGAAAGATACGTTTCCTGGTACAGCGAATCAGACGAAGGTAAAGTTATACTTCTCGACGCACTCGGACGCGAGCTTGAAACATTCGACGCTACCGCAAACGCAACTCCTCAGGGCGACTATCGCCTCGGTGCTGTTATCAGCGGTCTTAAAGGTCCCGGCGTTTACAGCTACTACTGCAAATCAGGTGATTGGCAGAGCACAACATACACATTCTCGGTTGACGGTGACAAATCATTCACCGCGATGTATATGACAGACATACACATTGCAGGTGAAAACTACACCGACGAAAGTGTACGCGACAGAGCGGGCAACCTCAACAACACAATCACAACAGGCATCGCCAAAGCATTCACAAGCGGCAACACCGTTGACCTCATCCTCTCTTCAGGCGATCAGGCATCAGACGGTCTGCGTGAAGAATATCTCGGTTTTTGCGCACCTGAATACATCAAATCAATTCCTACCGCAACAGTTATCGGTAACCACGACCGCAAGAGCGTAGACTACCGCTACTTTACATTCCAGCCCAACCCTGCCAAAATGAACCTCAAGTCATACGTCGGCACAGACTACTGGTTTGTTAAGGGCGACGTTCTCTTCTTTATGATTGACAGTAACAACACAAGTATGGCTGACCACCGCCGCTTTGTAAAAGAAGCAGTAGAGGCTAACCCCGACGTAAAATGGAGAGTTGCAGTTTTCCATCACGACCTTTACAGCGGAAGAATCCCCAGCCGTGAGAGCGAGAACCAGTTCCTTCGCCTTATGTGGGCTCCCATCGCTGACGAATTCGGTTTTGACCTCTGCCTTCTCGGCCACAGCCACTACTACACAATCTCCAACGTAATGTATAACAACAAAACCGTTACTGCAACAGAAAACGGTGCAACAATCACAGATGCAGAGGGTACAATTTATATGGTATCCGGCTCAATCAACAACCCGCGTAACGACGATGACGTAGAACTCAGTGAAAACATCGGACACGCATACCTCACTGAAGAAGTTATCTACAACCTCATCGATTTCACGGAAGATTCAATCACAATCAAATCTTACACAGTTGAGAGCGATGAGCAGATTGGCAGTATCACAATAGAAAAGACAACAAACGAAGGCGGTCACACATATAAGACTCCTGCAAAGTGGTACTACCCCCTTATCGACGTCATCAGCTTTATCGCAGGATTCATCAACAACATCGGCAGATATTACGACAACACACAGCTCGGCTTTGATATTCCTCTCTTCGAAGGTCTTTTCGGTTAAGGTGACAAACAATGAAAAAACAGCTTAAATTCAACAATGACGGCAAATTCAGAATCCTATGCTTCGGCGACTTACATGAGGAAAACGGCTTTAAAACAGCTAACGATTACGACAGATTCAACGATATGCAGCTGCTTATGAAAACTGCGGTTGAAAGGCTTAAGCCCGACCTTGCGGTATTTATGGGCGATATGTACTGCAGCAATGACGACCCTGACGGGATGATTGCAAAAATCGCAAAACCGATTACGGATGCAGGCATACCGTTTGCGGCTGTACTGGGCAACCACGAGCACGACCGCGACGAAGGTCCCGTTGTAAACGCATACCTTACAAACCCTCACTCTCTTTGCTTCAATGATGACCCGAATATAACGGGCAATATGAATTACAACCTCACCATTCAGGCAAGCGACAGCGACAAAACGGTTGCAAACCTTTGGTTTATTGATTCAAACAACCTTTGCCCCTCTGCCAACGTTTCAATCTACGATTGGGTACACAAAGACCAGATTGAATGGTATGAGCGAAAAGCCGCAGAGCTTAAAGAGCAAAACGGCGGTGAGCCCGTGCCGGCAGTGCTTTTCCAGCACATACCCGTTACGGAAGAAAACGAAGCACTCAGAGAGGCTAAGCCGTGGGAGCTTTATCAATCGGTAAAAGGTCACGCATTCAGAAGCAACAAACGCTACGTCGGCAACGAAAAGGTTATTGCAGGCTATGTCGGCGAAGATCCGTGCGTACCCCAGTACAACGAGGGACAGTTTGAAAGTTGGAAGAAAACGGGCGACGTTGTTGCCGCTTTCTTCGGACACGACCATCTTAACGACTTCACCTGTATGGTTGACGGAATTATGATGGGTCAATGTAAAACAGCAGGTTTCCGTTGCTACACGGACGGCTGCCAGAGCAGCGTAAGAGTTGTCGACATCTTTGAGGACGACCCGCGAAACGTAAAAACAAAGGTTTTTAAATTCAAAGAATTCGGTCTCAAATGCACTTGTCTCGGTCCGATTATGCGTAACTTCAATGACAAACAGAGCTTTGTACTCACAGTTGCATCAAGGGTTGCAATCGGCGCGGCTGCAGTCGGCACGGTTGCTGTTGCGGCAACAAAGTTAATCGGCAAAAACAAATAATCAAACAATAAAAAAAACCGCAATTTGCATTGCGGTTTTTTTATGTGCTTTTTTACGAATGCTTAATTAATACGTAATATTGGAATACGTTGTGTTGTTAACAGCCGCACCGTCGCCGGTAATAGTTGCGACAAGAGCGGTAACGGAAAGCTCTGCATCAAAATCGTAAGAATAACTCATTGACGTAATTTTTCCGTCAGCAACCTTAACTTCAACCTTTATGTTGTAATAGTTTACGTTAGCTGATTTAACCTTTATTGCGCCCGTAAACTCAGCAATACTGCTGACAACCTCTTCCTCTGTAACAAAGTCTCGTGAGAAGCGTGAGAAAGGTGTTGTGCCTGTCTTTTTGGGGTTTGTGGCATTGGCAAGGGTGAAAGTATAAGTTCCGTCTGAAGCTTTGAATGAGCCGAGATCGCTTTCTTTAAGTGATGAAGCTGCAATTCTGTAATCGCCCTTAATATCATCCTTGGGGATGTTACCCTGTGTTGTGCCCATACCGAGGAAAAGACCGATTACGGAGTCAAGGTCCTGATTTTCATCAATACCTCTGATAATTCCGTTGATGATATCGGTTGCGCTGCCTATATCAACAGCTTTTGTATAGTTGCACTTTCTTACAAGTGTGTATTTTCCGCTTTTTGCAATTTTTGCAGTTTCCGCGTTGATAAACTTAACAAATTCAGCCTTAGTCATATCTGCGCCGGCAACTGTTGTTTCGCCTTCTGCTGTTGTTGCATCGACAGCCGTTGCATCCTCTTCTTCTGCTGCCGTGGTTTCTTCGTTGGATTCTGTTACGTCTTCGCTTACATCAGGTGCTGTGGTATTCGGGGTTTCTGTCTGATCACCGCAAGCGGCAAGGGAGAAAACAAGAGTAAGCGCCATAAGAAGAGCTATAATCTTTTTCATTGCTTTATCCATCCTTAATTAGTTATCAAATTGCCTCCACACCGTTAAGCGCGGAGGCAATTCATTATTTGGTATTAACCTGAATATCAGTATGTGATATTTGCGTAAGTTGTGTTTGTTACAGCTGCGCCTGTACCTGTGATCGGAACAACGAGAGCTGTGAGAGAAAGAACTGCATCGAAAGCGTAAGAATACTTGATGTTTGTAATCTTTCCGTCAACAACGGTAACTTCAACCTTGATGGTCTTGTAGTTAACTGTTGTTTCCTTAACCTTGATAGCACCTGTAAAGCCTGCAATACCTTCAACAACTTCTTCGTGTGTGATGAAGTCGTTTGTGAATCTTGCAAAGGGAGTTGCAGCTGTCTTCTTGGGGTTGGTAGCGTTAGCAAGAGTGAATGTGTACTTGCCGTTGTCTGCCTTGAAAGAACCAAGGTCGCTCTCATTGAGAGATGTCTTCATAATCTTATAATCGCTGTCAACATCATCAGCGGGGATGTTACCCTTTGTTGTACCAATGCCGAGGAAATCACCGACAACAGTGTCAAGGCTTGCGTTCTCGTCAATACCCTTGATAATACCGTTAAGTGTATCTGTTGCGCCGCCGACATCAATCTTCTTTGTGTACTTGCAGTCTCTTGTAAGAGCATACTTGCCGCTTTTAGCAATCTTAGCTGTTTCTGCATTGATGAACTTTACAAAATCAGCCTTTGACATATCTGCACCGGGAACTGTTGTTTCGCCTTCAGCTGTTGTTGCATCGACAGCCGTTGCATCCTCAGCTGTTGTACCGTCTGCTTCTGTTGCATCCGGAACTGCTTCATCTTCGTTGCCGTCTGCTGCTGCATCTGTAACAACATCGTTGTCAGCTGCTGTGGTTGTGCCTGCATCATCACCGCCGCCGCAAGCAGCGAGAGAAAGTGTAAGAACAAGAGCCATAAGAAGTGCTAAAAGTTTTTTCATAGTCTTCGTATCCTTTCCGTTAAATCAGATCTGAATTAATATGAGAAGCCTGCGTAATTAACTGTTGTGTAGATAACGCCTGTTGCCTGCTTAACTGTAAGAACGTAGTTAACCTTTGTGAGAACAGCGTCAATCTTAATTGTGTAATCAAGAGCAGCAAATGCCTTTGTGTCAACAGCAATCTTAGCCTTTACGGTAGCTGTCTTAACCGTACATGTAATTGTCTCAGCGGAAGCACCCTCGCCCTTAAGACCTTCGTGCATTTCGTTGATGTCTTTGTAATCGTTTGTGAATCTGTTGAGAGCACTCTTATTCTTAAGGGGGTTAGTCTCGTTCTTGACTGTAAGAGTTACCTCGTAGTACTTGCCGTCTGCAGAAAGCTTACAGGTTGCAGCAGTAACGTCAGCAGCAGAAAGTGTGCTTGTCTTGATTTCGCTGCTTGCCTTGCCCTTAGCAATGGTAACTGTTTCTGTACCTTCACCGAGGAAGCTGCCGACAGCATCACGAACCATATCGAGTTTGCCGATAGCGCCCATCTCAAGGTTCTGGAGCTCTGTTGTAACAGTCTTCTTGTAGCCGGGCTTTGAAGTGGTGACAGCCTTAGTTGCATCGTTGAAAAGAGCAACGATATCAGCCTTTGCTGTGGGTACAACAACTTCACCGTCAGGTGTTGTTTCTGCAACTGCTGTTGTTGCATCTTCAGCTGCTGTTGCGTCTTCAGCTGCTGTTGCGTCCTCAACTGCTGTTGCCTCTTCAGACTCTGTTGCATCATCAATAAACTCTGTTGTTTCA
>JAZRRT010000195.1:0-5331 GCA_045650985.1 Acutalibacteraceae bacterium
GAGCTTTCTTCAGGCTCAATCCGTATCACAAACCCCGACCTTCAGGCACAGATTTTCTCTCTTCTCGGTCTTACGGACGAGCAGGCACATGAGAAGTTCGGCTATCTGCTTGATGCTTTCCGCTTCGGCGCACCGCCTCACGGTGGTATGGGCATCGGTCTTGACAGACTTATTATGCAGATGCTTGGTTGCGACAGCCTTCGTGACGTTATCGCTTATCCGAAGGTTCAGAATGCTACCGAACCGATGACAGAGTGCCCCGCACCTGTTGACGGTGTTCAGCTTACCGACCTCGGTATCAGCGTTGTTCCTCAGGACAAATAAAATAAATTTCACTCGGAGTTAAATCATGGGTATTTTTTCTAAAATCAGTAAGGGTCTTCAGAAGACAAGATTGTCAATGGCAGGCGCTATTGACAACGTTCTTCACGGCGTTAACGAAATAACCGACGAAATGTTTGATGACCTCGAAGAAATTCTTGTTATGGGTGACGTCGGTGTCACAACAGCAACGGAGATTATTGACAGACTGCGTGCTAAGGTTGCAAAGGAAAACCTTCGTAACGGCAAGCAGGTCAGGGTCGCAATTAAGCAGATTGTTGCTGAGCTTCTCGACGGTGGCGAGCAGATGGAAATGATTACAATGCCGTCAATCGTTCTTGTTATCGGTGTCAATGGCGTAGGCAAGACAACAACAATAGGCAAGATGGCAGCAATGTATAAGGCTCAGGGCAAGAAGGTTATTCTCGGCGCAGCCGATACCTTCCGTGCTGCCGCAATTGATCAGCTTCAGATTTGGGCTGACAGAGCAGGTGTCGACATTGTCAAACACAAGGAGGGCGCAGACCCTGCTGCCGTTGTTTTCGATACTATCAATGCAGGTAAAGCAAGAAATGCGGACATCATCATAATTGATACCGCAGGCAGACTCCATAACAAGAAAAATCTTATGGATGAGCTTGCGAAAATCTACCGTGTTATTGATCGTGAGCTTCCCTGGTCCGACCGTGAGAGTCTTCTTGTTCTCGATGCTACAACAGGTCAGAATGCGGTTAATCAGGCAAGAGAGTTCAAGAATGTTGCCGAAATCACGGGCATCGTTCTTACAAAGCTTGACGGCACAGCAAGAGGCGGTGTTGTCCTTGCAATCAAGCACGACCTCAACGTACCCGTCAAGTTTGTCGGTGTCGGTGAGCAGATGGATGATCTTCAGCCCTTCAACCCGGCAGCATTTGCAGAGGGTCTGTTCGATGTGGCGGAAGACCCGGAAGAGGAAAACTAAATGAAATATATTATTGCAACTCACAATATGAAAAAACGCGACGAGCTGGCTCGTATTCTTGAGCCTCTCGGCGTTGATGTGCTTACTGCCGAGCAGGCAGGTGTTGTGTTGACGGATGTTGAAGAAACCGGTACCACTTTTGAGGAGAATGCACGTCTCAAGAGCCAAAGCGGCTGCAGAGAGAGCGGTATGCCCTGCATCGGTGACGATTCGGGTCTTATGGTTGATGCTCTTGACGGCGCGCCCGGTGTTTACTCTGCACGCTATGCAGGTGACCACGGTAACGACCCTGCCAATATCGCTCTGCTTCTCGAAAACCTCAAGGACGTACCCGACGAAAAGCGTACGGCTCGCTTTATGTGCACTGTTTGCTGCACTTATCCCGACGGAAAAGAAATAGTTGTCAACGGCACCTGTGAGGGTAAGATAGGCTATGCACCCAAGGGTGACGGCGGCTTCGGTTATGACCCCGTTTTTATGGTAGGAGATAAGAGCTTTGCTGAGCTGACAAGCGAGGAAAAAGATAAAATCAGCCACAGAGGCAATGCGCTCAAAGCGCTTGCGCAGGCGTTAGCTAATAATAATTAAGGATTGATAAGTTTTGACAGGTAAAGAAAGAGCTGCGTTTCGTGCGCAGGCAAATTCACTCGAGCCTCTTTTTCAGCTCGGTAAGGGCGGTATGTCCGATGCTGTTATCAAGCAGACGGATGATGCTTTGCGCGCAAGAGAGCTTATAAAGGTAAAGGTCTTGCTCGAGTCAAGCCCGATTACACCCCGTCAGGCAGCGGATGAGCTTGCCGCCGCAACGGGTGCGGATGTTATTCAGGTTATCGGCGGAGTTATTGTACTCTACCGTTACAGTCCTGAGCTTCACGGCGAAAAGAAGCAGGGTGAGCCTAAGAAGCGCCCCGCAACAAAGAAAGAAGCAAAGAAACAGGGCTACAAGGTTCATTTCGTCCGCAAGAGCAGACGTACTTCAAAAGAGAAATGAGCAGACTCGGTATTCTCGGCGGCACGTTTAATCCGCCTCATATCGGTCATACAAGGCTTGCCGAGCATTTCGTTAACGAACTTTCGCTCGACAGGCTTCTTGTTATTCCCACGGCTGAGCCGCCGCATAAGCTCAGCACTGACCTTGCAAGCGGCGAAGACAGAATGACTATGTGTATGCTCGCTTTTCCCGATGCGCTTATCAGCAATGTTGAGCTTGCGCGCGGCGGCAAGAGTTATACCATCGATACGCTCACCGAGATACGCGCGCAGTATCCGAGTGATGAGCTGTTCTTTATCGTCGGCTCAGATATGCTCCTGAGCTTTGAGCGATGGTACAGATACGAAGAAATTCTTGATATGGTTACGCTTTGTGCCGCGGACAGACAGGAGGAGGATTCGCTCCTTAAAAAGCACGGTGTGCCTGCAATTTTTGAAGGCAAGCGTCTTTGCGTTTCTTCGCTTGCTCCTTTTGAGGTCAGCTCTACTCAGATAAGAGAGCTTATCAGAAACAATGAAAGTACCGACGGCTTGCTTGACCCTGCCGTGCGTGTATATATCGACGAAAGGGGGCTTTACAGATGAGCTGTACCGACGAATACAAAGAGCTGCTGAAAAGCCGTCTTTCAGAATACCGCTATTATCATTCGCTTTGTGTTGCAGACAGTGCGGTTGAGCTTGCCGAGCGCTACGGTGCAGACAAGCAGAAAGCCTTTTTGGCAGGTCTGCTCCACGATATAACAAAAGAGGCAAGCGTTGAAGAGCATTTTGAGCTGTTTAAGCTCGGCGACATAAAGCTGTCTGAGCTGGAGAGCGTAAACCGCAAACTCTGGCACGCAATGAGCGGTGCGGTATATATTAAAGAAAAGCTGAATATAACTGATGAGGAGATATTTGATGCTGTGCGTTATCACACAACGGCACGCGCAGGTATGTCACTTCTTGAGAAGGTTATATATATTGCCGATTTTATTTCGGCGGACAGAGATTATAATGATGTTGACGTTGTGCGTGAGCTGGCTGAAAAAAGCATTGAAGATACAATGCTGTATACACAGCGTTACAGTATCAATGAGCTTGTTTTCAAGGGTGCTTGTGTCCATCCTGACAGCGTAGCGTGTTATAACGAGATTTTGCTCAACAAATAAAAATGGGAGTGATATTGTGGCTTTCAAAGAAATAAATATCCGTGACGTAAATGAGTCGGCTGTCAAGCTGATTAATGATGAGTGGGCGCTTGTTACAGCTGCGGCAGACGGCGCTGTAAACTCTATGACCGTCAGTTGGGGCGGTATGGGTGAGCTTTGGGGCAAGGACGTTGTTTTTGTCTTCATCCGTCCGCAGAGATATACCTATGAGCTTCTCGAAAAAACAGACGTTTTTTCAATGAGCTTCTTTGGTGGTGAGTATAAAAAAGAGCTTACCTATTTCGGTCGCAACAGCGGCAGAGATGTAAATAAATACGAGGCAACGGGCTTTACAACGGTTACGCTCGATTCGGTTGAGTGTGTTGAGCAGGCAAAAGTAAACCTTGTCCTCAAAAAGCTCGCTTTTCAGGATATTGACCCCAAAGGCTTTATTGACGGCAGTATTGAGGATAACTACAACGGCGATTACCACAGGGTTTATATAGCCGAAATCGTTAAAACATATACAGCAGAATAAATCTAAAAAATTTGTTTTCTGTCGGGTGCCATCGGTGCCCGACTTTTTTGTTTCGGCAAGTCCGAAACGTATCAAAAAAGCTCCCTTTAAAGGGAGCTTTCACTGCAGATGACTTGAGGGTGCTGGTTTTATTCAAAATTAGCTTTTACGGAGTTTGCATATTCGCGCGGTGTCATGGCACACACTCTGCTGAATGCTGATGAAAAATATTGAGGAGAGCTGAAACACAGATATTCCGAAATTTCGGTGAAATTCATCTGGTTTTCTCTTATAAGCTGTTTGGCGCGGTCTATCTTCAGGTGTAAAAAGTGTTGCATAATTCCGCAACCGAGTGTTGATTTGAAGAGTCGCTTGATAACGGAGGCGGAAACGTTGAAATGTTTTTGTATGTCTTCAAATCTCAGCGGTTTATCAACGTTGTTTTCCAGGTGTTCGCATATTTCGAGCATCAGCGTGTTGCGCGTGTCAACGTTGTCCTTGCTGTCGGAGAAATGCCCCCTGATAAGGCTGATAAGCAACAGCTCAATACAAGCGCGTATTGCTTGCTCGCAGGCAAATTTGCGGTTGCCGGATTTGCTCATTTGCGTTGTATACGGCGATCCGAGCGGATTGTCGAACGCTTCTCCCGATTCCGATACAATCAGTCCGAGAAGAGCTTTTTCATCAGCGTTGCAGGTTATTACTTTGCCCGCTACGGAGTAAAGCTCAGAGCATTCGCAATCGAACGATACTATAACGGCGTTTGCGGCGTGTGTGCCGTCGCAACGGATTGTGTGAAATTCGTTGGGGCGGTGTATAAACATCTGTCCTGCCTCAAGTACGGTTTCTGTTGCGTCAGCCGTAATCAGTACGCTTTTTTTGTCGGCATAAACCAACTCCCAGAAGTTGTGAAATTCGCCCGAATAGCTGAAGTCTTTAGTGTATTCAAAATAGTGAATCGTATAAATTCCGTCGACGTTTACGGGGCAGGAAAGCACGGTCTTTTTGTACGGCATTTTCTTCACCTCGGTTTTATTATATATGTTACTGCTTGCTTTTTCAAGGAAAAATGAGCCAAAAACATAAATATATAGTCTGTAATTATAATTAAATTTGTTTTTAGTGTGCTAAAATGATAAAAGAATTGAATTTTAGCAAGACAGGAGCGAAGGTGCTTATGATTAAATTCGGTACAGGCGGTTGGCGTGCTGTAATAGGTTCGGATTTTATTGAATCAAATATCAGGCGTGTTGCGGCAGGTATTCTTGAGCTTGCACGCAGACAAAACAAAACTCAAACACCGATAATAGTCGGTTACGACAGGCGTTTCCTCTCCGACGTAGCGGCAAAGTGGGTTGCAGAGGTGCTTGCCAAAGGCGGAATTGAGGTCTGGTTCCTCAACCGCTCAGCTCCTA
>JAZRRT010000196.1:0-4067 GCA_045650985.1 Acutalibacteraceae bacterium
CCTCAACACCGAAATATATAACGACATCTGTATAATCAACGACGACGAGGCACTCCAGACGTCACGCGACCTCGCTTCAAAAGAGGGCATACTCTGCGGCATCTCCAGCGGTACAAACGTTGCCGCCGCAATCAAACTTGCAAAGAAACTCGGCAAAGGAAAGACCGTTGTCACCGTCCTTCCCGACACAGCCGAAAGATACTTCTCTACTCCCCTCTTCACGGAAAAATAACACCAAACATAAAAACAGCTCATCGAGATAATCGATGAGCTGTTTTCTTTTCAGTTTACTGCTTTATAAATTGCGTACGCATCAATCTGCAACGGATAGGTTTCCATAATTCTGCCGTCGAAAATAACGAGAATACTGTCTCCCTTTTTCAGTTTGAGCGAATCAATATCGGGCGCGTACGAAAGTAAGCTGTTGAGCCCTACACTGACAAGAGAGCCTTCAGGTATTTCGTCATCATTGTAGCCAACCTCTATGAGAATTAGATTTTCCTCTATCTCTTTAATTTCTCCGCTGAGATCCGGCTCCGATTCAGGGCTTATATCTGCTGTAACCCCGTTTATTTCTTCATCTTTTTTTGTCACAATAACCGCCGTGGTTGTATGATTTTGCGTCAGGTTATCTGTTTTGAATTCGGCGCCGAAATATTCGGTGGCCTGATGCTGACAGATTCGCTCAAGCGAATCGACGTAATCCTGCGTATCATAGTTTATTCCCTTCGGAAACTTTCGCTTAAGGCTTGTAGGATAATTGGTTCCGTCTTCCGGCTCCCAATATTCAACAAGGGTATAGTTACCATCCCCGCTGACAGAAAAAGTCAGCGCAACCGGCACAATATTGCCTCCCTTTTCAATTATCTCTCCGTTTTCCAGGCTGTACTCCTGATACATCGAAACCGTATAAACCGTAACCTCTGCCATATTGCCGTTTTCGTCTTCTTCCGTAACCTGTGTTGTGAGGACGTTATTGGCTTCGCAGACATATTCGCCGCTGAGATATTTACCGCGGTTATATTTAATAATCTCTTCGGAAACGCGTTCTTCAAGTGACTTCACACCAAAGCAGGAAATGCTGATTTCTGTTTTGCCGTCTTTGGTAAAACAGCTGATTTTATCCGTAACACCAAAGATTACACTTCCGAGGGATTTACCTAACTTATCCTCCAACGGTGTACCTTCAAAGTGAAGCTTTATCTCTCCCGTTTGCAGATTGACGTCGGTAACACTGATCTTTGTGCCGTTTGAAAGCTCGACTTTCTGCCTTTCCTTCATCACGACAATTTTTTCATCTGTAACCTTTCCGTTTGTTTGTGCAGCTATCTTTATTCTCTGACCGTTATCGTAAAAATTCTCCGATTGCACATCCTTCGGATTTGTCAGAAAGCATACGGAGGTAACCGCGCAGACCACAACAGCTGCAATCACAACCCAAAACGCAGGTTTTTTGTAGTTCATAACTCCTTTTATCCTTTCTTTTACACCTGTTTCACCAAAAGCAAGAGGACAAGCGGCAACGGACTTTCTGCTGATACTTGCTTTGAGCAGCGCCATTGAATAGCTTCTGCGCTGTTCATCAGTAAGCTTTTTTATCACCTTTTCATCGCAAGCCGATTCAATATCTCTGCAAAGGAGTATATATGCAATCCAAAGCAGAGGATTAAACCAATGAATACTTAATAGCAAAAAACCGAAAGGCTTTATAAGGTGATCGAAGCGTTTGATGTGAGCTTGCTCGTGAGCGATTACAAGCGGCATATCGCCTTCATCCGCATTGTACGGAATATAAATTTTCGGTCTTATAAGCCCGAGCACAAACGGTGATTTTATAAATTCGCTCTGATATATGTTCCCTTCCTTTTTTATCGCGGTGCGCAGGCTCCGCCTTAGCTTTGCCCAGCTTGCAAACGCAAAAATCAGCATTGCCGCAATACCTGAAAGCCACAAGCAGGCAAGTATGATTGTTACATCAACCGTCCTTTCAGCAATCGGTACCACGTCAGCATATTGCGTGTTGACCGCATTATCAAGCGCCTCAAATCCTGAATTGATTGTAAACTCGTTGCTGTACGGCAAGGCAGGGTCAATTGTCTGTGCGCTCGGTATAAGGCTGAATGCACTTTCAATTGAAAACGGAAAAACAAGCCTTAACGCAACTATACCCCACAACGCACAGTTGAGCCATTTCGGCGCTTTTTTGAACAGTAATCGCAACAATATAACGGCAAGCACAATCCAACCTGCCGCCACACTGATATTTACAAGTGCCAAAAACGGCACAGGAATAAACGTCAGAAACTTTTCGATTAAATAAAATATTTCTTTCATTTATACACCTCACTTGTCAATAATTCTGCATATCTGCTCAATTTCAGTATCGCTGAGGTTCTTTTTTTTCGCAAACGCCGCTATGAAAGCCGGAAGTGAGCCTTCAAACTTTTTTTCGACAAGCTCGTCGATTTCAGCCGCCTGAACCTCCTCTTTTGAAACCAGAGAGGTTACAACGGTGTTTTCGTTTTTCAGCACTCCTCTATCCGAAAGACGTTTGATTACTGTGTAAGTAGTTGTTTTGGACCAACCGAGTTTCTCTTTGCATAGCTCGGAAAGTTCACGCGAGCTTATCGGCTCACGCTCCCAAAGGATAAGGCAAAAGCGGTATTCACTCTCAAAAACCTTAGGCGCAGACATATTTTTTCACTTCCTTTTCTGTATTCTAATGCATTAGTACAACCTTATTCTAACGCATTAGAACAAAATTGTCAATACCTTACCGATAAAAAAATACAACTCTGCTCAACCGAACAGAGTTGCCTTATAAATTTACATTATATTACTGAATGCCAACTTTTACCTTCATTGTGATGTTTTTCAATCTTATGTTCATAGGTATATTCAGCACCTTATAAGCAACGCAAATAACCTTTAATCAGAATATTGTTTTTATCCAATTTATTATCCACTCTATAATCGGTATTGACGGCAATAATAAATAGTTGTACGATATCTTAATTTGCCCCTCAGACATAAAGTAAACTTCAGTCGCCTTTCCGTAAAGTCCAACCATTATGGCATCGTTTATTTCCACCGACTCGCCGTTCACAAAATATCCGTTTTCAGTACTTATAATTCTATCTGTAGCAGTGGTACCGTCACTGTATTTCAGCTCAACGGTAATACCCTCCGGCGATTTAGGTGATTGACCGAAAACAATACGTTTATAAAACGGAACCTTAATTATTTCAGCTTCTGTCAGACAAACACTTGGTGTATCGGCGTCTTCACCGATTATTTTTTCAAAATTCAATGTCGCATATCTGTTGTCTTCCATAATCCAGGTACTCTCAAAATCAAAGCCTTCGTAAGACGACTGTGATTTCATCTCATCATCCGTCAACGCTTTAGTTGATTGCGGATTTTCCTGTGGTAACCCAACGGCAAACTCTGAATTATCTGAAAAATAACAATTGTTGAAGATATCGCCAGAAACGGTATTTCCTACCAAACCGCCTTTATAAAGATTCTTTCCTTCCGTGTTTCCGTATCCTATAAAGCTTTCTTCAAAATTCGCAACAGCATAGCAACAAGTATATTCACAATTTTTAGATTGACCAACAATACCTCCCGCTGCATAAGGATTCATAGACTTATATTCAAGAGAAATGTCCGCAATGCTGTAACAGTTTTCAAAGCTTGACGCTTCCGAATAGCCTGCAATTCCGCCGACGTAAAATTCATACTCCAATGCAAGCATTCCGTTTCCCGTTGTTGCCGCAACAGATCCGGATGTATAGCAATTTTTAAAAGTTGTTTTGATTGCCGTATCGGCTAAAATGCCGGCATTTATTGGAAATACGTATCGGTCTGTCAGGTTGGCACAAACTCCGAGATTTTCAATAACAGCATTTGACACCCAACCCAAGACGCCGACTTCAGCATTAAGATTAACAACCTTGTAGCCGTTGCCGTTTATTTTCCCTGTAAAAGGAGCCTTTTGACTTCCGATTTGCTCCCAATCTTCATACGATGACAAATCTATGTCATTCATAAGTATATATTCACCC
>JAZRRT010000197.1:0-3755 GCA_045650985.1 Acutalibacteraceae bacterium
GCCCTCCGACTTGTTGACGCTTCCGCTTACACTGTCGAAGACGTAATCTGCGAAGAGTGGGAAGGCAACTTCATGCACAAGCTCACAGTTACAGGTCTTGAGGCAGGCGTTACATACACATACCGTGTAGGTGACGGCGAAAACTGGAGTGAGTGGGGCACATTCGCAACAGACAACGGCGACGTTAAGGTCAGCTTCATCAACATCGCTGACGTTCAGGCAGGCGACTACGAAGGCTTTATGAGAGGTGCAAACACTCTTACAGCTGCTTTCGGAATTCTTCCCGGCGCTGACTTCGTTTCCAACTGCGGTGACTTTACAAACGACAGCACAAACGAAGAGTGGGACGCATACGACCAGGCTTTCGGCGCAATGAACAATGATTATACAATTGTTCCCGTAGCAGGTAACCACGACGGTCTCGGTGTTGAGTACTGGTTCAACAATATGTTCGCACTTGATACAACAGAGAGCGTTCAGGTTAAGGACGGTGTCAACTACTCATTCGATTACGGCAACGCTCACTTTGGAGTGCTTAACACAAATGACGTTCTTGCAATCTCTCTTGCACAGCTCACTTGGCTTGAGAACGATCTTAACTCCACAGACAAGGATTGGAAGATCGTATTCTTCCACAAGGCACCTTACTCACTCGGTAAGGACGCTAAATGGCCGGATGCTCTCTCACTTCAGAGAACACTTACAAATGTTCTTGATAAGTGCAACGTTGACTTTGCATTCTACGGTCACGATCATCAGTACATCCGTACAAAGCCCCTTACAGACAACAAGCTTGACGAGAACGGCACAACATACGTCCTCTCCGGTACAGCAGGCGGCAAGAGATACGAGGTTCGTCCCTTCCTTGAGGAGCACTTTATGGAGACCGATTACATCGCAGAGCTTGTAATTCAGCGCGAAGGTGTCGGATTTGAGTCATACGATAATATCGGCGGCTGCTTCGAAACAGTTGAAGTAAACGGTGATACACTCACACTCAAAACATACATCGTTGCAGACGCAGACGGTACAGTTACACAGGTTGACGAGTACGTTGTAACAAAGGAACTCGGTGAGAACGAGATTACCTTCACGGGCGACAACACAACGTCCGAAATGGAATATGCTCTCAGCGTTGTTCCCTCTTTCCTTAAGCTTGCGGTCTATGCATTCACAGAATGGCTTCCCAAGTTCCTCTTTATGGTTCCTGCTCTTCTTGTATCAGTAATCGCATACGACGTATTCTGATTATAAAATAAAGCAAGCGCACCGAGATTTCTCTCGGTGCGCTTTTTTGGTGGAGATGGCGGTACTCGAAACCGCGTCCGAAAACCCATTACCACAACTTTCTACGAGTGTATCCGATCATTTGGGATTCCCCTCGGGTGCCGCCGAACGGCAGGCTTCACCCTACGGTAGCCTTTGGTTCATGGTGCCGTACAAGGCTAATCCGACACGCACGTTCACCGCTAATCGACGCCGTTATCCGGGCCGCGGTGCTCCCGGTAACGACGGCTGCTAAAAGTTAAGCAGCTTTAAGAACTGTATTGTTGTCGTTTATTTTTAATAAACTGTGGCTTTTATAGCGGGTCCACACCGCTACTCGCTTATCGTGACTCTGAATCCCCGTCGAAATCCTTTCATCCCCATATATTATGCTTGCGAATTATGAGTTGCGCATTGACATACCGCGCTCAATATTTCGCTGTGCATCTTTTTTGGCGGCAACGGCTCGTTTGTCATAGAGCTTTTTACCTTTGCATAGGCCGAGCTTCAGCTTTGCCCTGCCTTTGACAAAGTAGATTGAGAGCGGAATCAGTGAGAGTCCGTCCTGCTTTACCGTGCCGTAAAGGCGGTTGATTTCGCGCTTGTGCATCAACAGCTTCTTTGGTCTTAACGCGTCTCTGTTGAAAATATTGCCGTGCTCATACGGGCTGATATGCATTCCGTTTGCAAAAATCTCACCGTCTTTAATTGAACACCACGAATCTTTAAGATTTACTCTGCCCTGACGGATTGACTTGACCTCTGTGCCGAAAAGCTCAATACCTGCCTCATATTCTTCAAGAACAAAATAGTCGTGATATGCCTTTTTGTTCTGGGCAACGGTTTTGCCGTTTTGTGTTTCCAAGGCTTATCACTTCCTTTCCTTGTCCTCGGAAGACTCATTTTAACATATTTTTTTATATTGTCAAGAAAAATAAGTCGATAAAACAATTTTTCGTTTTGATTTTATTCGATAATATAATCTTTGTTTTCGTCAAGCAGGTGCATTTCTGCAATTACTTCAAGATAAATACCTTCGGGTCTGTAATCTTCGCAAAGCACCTTGCCTTCCGTGCGGAATCTTGCCGCTGCGGATGAAAGGGAGTAGGGCAGAATCAGCTTTGCCTGCCTGCGTGTGGGCGGCAGAGCCGCGGTGATTTCGCTGAGAAGCTTATCAAGTCCCGTGCCGTCCTTTGCGCTTATCATAACGCTTCTGCCGACTGTCGGTAAATCGCCCGTTGATTCGATAAGGTCGCACTTGTTCATAACGGAAATTATAGGCTTATTCATACAGCCAAGCTCCGTGAGAAGGTCTGCCGTAACGCGAAGATGCTCCGCACACTCGTCGGATGAAGCGTCGCACACGTTGAGAATTACAGTTGCGCTTGCAGCCTCTTCCAACGTTGATTTGAAGGCTTCAACAAGGTGATGCGGCAGCCTGCGGATGAGACCTACTGTGTCGATAAGCATAACCCGTCTGCCGTCCGGCAGGTCAAGACCTCTTGAAGTAGGGTCAAGCGTTGCGAAAAGCTTGTCCTCAGCGAGCACGCCTGCCTCGGTGAGCGTATTCATAAGTGTTGATTTGCCCGCGTTTGTGTAGCCGACGATTGCAACCGTCTGCACGCCGTCTTTAGCTCTTCTTGAGCGAAGGTTACCCCTTCTCTTTTCGAGTCCTTCAAGCTGCTCCTCAAGCGCCGAAATTCTGCGTCTGATGTGTCTTTTGTCGCTCTCAAGCTTTGTTTCGCCGGGGCCTCTTGTGCCGATACCGCCGCCAAGACGCGAAAGCTGTATTCCCTTACCCGTAAGCCTGGGCAGAGAGTATTTGAGCTGAGCCAGCTCAACCTGAAGCTTGCCTTCGCCCGATACCGCGCGTCCTGCAAAAATATCGAGAATAAGGGTGGTACGGTCAACAACGCGCACGTTTGTCTCGTCCTCTATATTGCGTGTCTGCGAGGGAGAAAGCTCTGCGTCAAAAATCAGCAGGTCAACCTCGTTGTCCTCACAGAAGGTTTTAAGCTCTTCCAGTTTGCCGGAGCCGATATACGTTGCGTTGTCGGGTTTATCGCGCTTTTGCGTCATTCTTGCAATAACCTGTGCGCCTGCTGTTTTGGCAAGCTCCTCGAGCTCATCGAGTGAGCTTTCGGGGTCGTACCGGTCAAAATCAACGCACACAAGCACGGCGGTTTCCGGCTGCTGTGAGTTTTCGTAAAATTCCTTCATATATTATTCAATGCCTTTTAATGCTTCGATTTCTGATTTTTCAATCTTGATACGACCGTCTTTGATAAGTGTTACGTCGTGACGGTGTACTGATACGGGTGCGGCGTTGGGGTTGCGGTCAAGCGTAACCTTGAGCATACCCGTGAGCAGGTTTGCATCGGCAACTACACCTTTTCCGTCTTTGGTGCTTACGATAGCGCCGACTTTAGGGGTAACTCTGAGCAGGTGCTCGTACGATTCCTGCTCGTATTTGAGGCAGCACATAAGTC
>JAZRRT010000198.1:0-3625 GCA_045650985.1 Acutalibacteraceae bacterium
TATCGGTGACGAATATCTCATAGATGAATATAAAAGTAAATAAAGAATAAATACCCACCCACACTGCATATATTTGAATGAAAATAAAGAGTGCAATGAGGTGGGTATATGTTTGTTCTTTCTGTTAAATCATCTTCTGTAAAAGCGGCGCTTCTGGGCACGCTGATTGTTGTCTGCGCCGTTGCGGGCGTATACGTTGCGGGGCGGAGCGTTGAGGCTTCGGTTGAAACGGCAAAAAGCGGTATAGATTACAGCGCTGCCGATGCTTCGCAAAGGCTTGCTTTCGTGTCGCAGTTCGGGTGGGATATTGAGCCCGATCCCATGGAAGTGCGCGAAATAATCGTTCCCGCAGAGTTTGATGCCGCTTTTGAAAAATACAATGCCATGCAAAAAGAGCACGGTCTTGATCTTTCGAAATATTGCGGAAAAAGAGCAAAGCGCTGGACGTATGAAATAAAGAATTATCCGGGGTACGAAAATTCCGATATGGTGCAGATTAATATTTTTGTTTTTGACGGCAGAGTTATCGGCGGAGATATATGCTCGCTTGAGAAAGACGGATTTATGCACAGCTTTTTGTATCCCGAAAAGGAGAGTAATTCGAAGGGTGTCACTGCAACGACTTGACAAAATAATAGCATCGCAAGGCAAATACAGCCGCAGCGACGTGCGCAGGCTTGTGCGTAACGGTGAGGTTACCGTCAACGGCAAGGCTGTGAATGATTGCGGTATGAAAGCGGATGCCGAAAACGATATTATAATTGTTTGCGGAGAGAAATTCGGTTACAGCGAGTTTGTATATATAATGTTAAATAAGCCGCAGGGTGTTGTAAGCGCAAGCCGGTCTCCCGGCGAAAAAACAGTAGTTGATCTTGTGCCGGATAATCTCAGGCGTTCCGGTCTTTTTCCGGCGGGAAGGCTTGACAAAGACACAACCGGCTTTGTGCTGATTACGGATGACGGTGCTTTTGCACACGATATTCTCTCACCAAAAAAGCATATAGAAAAAACTTATATCGCCGTCCTTGACAGACCGATAGGGGATTCGGAGCTCGAGAAATTCCGCAGCGGTGTCGTTCTTGCGGACGGGTATGAGTGCCTCCCTGCACAGATTGAGCCTCTTACCGATGACGGTCTGGTTGTTGAAATTAAACTCAGGGAAGGCAAGTATCATCAGATAAAGCGTATGGCTGCCGCTTGCGGTTCTCACGTCAACGGGTTGAAGCGTGTTGCGATGGGTTCGCTGGAGCTTGATACCTCACTCGATGAGGGAGAATGCAGGCTTATCAGTCAGGATGAGCTTGCAAAAATTAAAAGATGTTGACAAAGATAATAAAAAGGGGTACACTGTAAAAGTAAATGTATGTCTTTTGATAAATATCGTATAGTCAAGGATGAATGAATTGGAAAAAGAATTTGTGTTTAAAAATAAGGCGTTTCGCAAGCGTTGCGTAACGGTTTTGCGCGTTGCCGCCGTGATGGCAACTGTTTTTGTCGTTATAAGCCTTATTAATACCATAAACCTTCAGGGCTTCAGCTTTCAGAATATTCCGAGAATTGTTGCCCGTGTTGTGCTGACGGCATTCTATACGGTTGAGCTTTGCCTTTTTGCTCACCGTAATTCCATATATATGGAAATCGGCGGTGGCGACTATGCTCTTGCTAGACGTGCCGGCGCCGGTATGATGATTGCATTGATTGTCAATGCAATTGTAGAGGGTTATTATGTGTCGGCTCTTCTCGGTACAGGTACGATGCGCGGTGTTTATATGTGCGTAATCATTGCGGCGGGTTGCTTTACAACGCTTCCGCTGGTACTTTATCAGTACCTTAATTTCGACCTTATGCTTATGCGTCTTGCAAGCGTGTTCAGCATTCTGGCTTCAGTTGCTTCTTTCGGCATCGGTTTCCTTGTAATTGCAACGGGTCAGGTGAGTGCGTTTGATGAAGGTATTCTCAGCGGTATCGGCGCTATTTTCGACAGTTTTGCTCCGCTTTATCTTATCAACTGTCTTGTGCCGGCGATTGTGGTCGAGATAGCCAAGGATACGTTTGCAAAGCAGATGAAGCTTGAGGCAAAGTTTGCTCCCGAGATTAAGGATGAACCCGTAGTTCGTGAAGCGGAGACAGACGAGAATATAAATGAATAATTATTAATTTTTCAGACAGTACAGCTTAGCTGTGCTGTCTTTTTTTGTGCCGAAAATTCGCTGTGTTTTCAGCATTATGAGTAAAAGAGACAATAATTTGTAATTTTATACAAAAACTTGTTGTTTTATTGATTATTTACATTAAATATCCTCTTTACATATCAGATTAAAAGTGATAATATATTCACGGTGCATTTTCAGCATTGCTATTTAAATACAGGAGGAATATAAACATGGCTAGAAAAATGAAAACCATGGACGGTAACAACGCTGCGGCTTATGTGTCCTATGCGTTTACGGAAGTTGCCGGTATCTACCCGATCACACCTTCCAGTCCCATGGCAGACTATGTTGACCAGTGGTCAGCACAGGGCGTAAAGAACATCTTCGGAACAACAGTCAAGGTTGCAGAAATGCAGTCTGAGGCAGGTGCAGCAGGTACCGTTCACGGTTCTCTTGCAGCAGGTGCTCTCACAACTACCTACACTGCTTCCCAGGGTCTTCTTCTTATGATCCCCAATATGTACAAAATCGCAGGCGAGCTTCTTCCCTCAGTTTTCCACGTATCAGCTCGTTGCGTAGCTTCTCACGCTCTTAACATCTTCGGCGACCATTCCGACGTCTACGCTTGCCGTCAGACAGGTTTTGCAATGCTTGCTGAGACAAATACACAGGAAGTTATGGACCTTGGTGCAGTTGCTCACCTTGCAACAATCAAGAGCCGTGTTCCCTTCCTCAACTTCTTCGACGGCTTCCGTACTTCTCACGAGCTTCAGAAGATTGAAATCTGGGATTACAACGATCTCAAAGAAATGTGCGATATGGACGCTGTCAAGGGCTTCCGTGACCGTGCTCTCAACCCCGAGCATCCCGTAATGCGCGGTTCTCACGAGAACGGCGATATCTTCTTCCAGCACCGCGAGGCTTGCAACAGCTACTACGATGCAGTTCCCGGTATTGTTGAAGAGTATATGGGCAAGGTCAATGCAAAGCTTGGCACTAACTATCAGCTCTTTAACTACTACGGTGCAGAGGATGCAGAGCGCGTAATCGTTGCTATGGGTTCAATCTGTGACGTAGCAGAAGAAGTTATCGATTATCTCACCGCAAAGGGCGAGAAGGTTGGTCTTGTAAAGGTTCGCCTTTACCGTCCCTTCTCAGCAGAGAAGTTTGTTGCTGCTATTCCCGCAACAGCAAAGAAGATTGCCGTACTTGACAGAACAAAGGAGCCCGGTTCACTCGGTGAGCCTCTCTACCTTGATGTTGTTGCTGCTCTTGCTGCAACAGGCAGAACAGGCCTTACAGTAACAGGCGGCCGTTACGGTCTCGGTTCAAAGGATACTCCTCCCTCAAGCGTATTCGCAGTATACGATGAGCTTGCAAAGGATGCTCCCAAGGCTCAGTTCACAATCGGTATCAACGATGACGTTACAAACCTTTCACTCGAAGAGAAGGAAGCTCCCAACACAGCTGCT
>JAZRRT010000199.1:0-14019 GCA_045650985.1 Acutalibacteraceae bacterium
ATTCCCGAAGAGTGGGGCGGCGACACAATCTGTGTTCCCGTTTCAGCTCATACAAAAATGGGTATCGACAGCCTTCTCGAGTCAATCCTTCTCGTTGCAGAGATGATGGAGCTTAAGGCTAACCCCAACAGAGCCGCAAAGGGCAGCGTTATCGAGGCAAGACTCGACAAGGGTCGCGGTCCGATTGCAACTCTCCTTGTTCAGAACGGTACACTCCACGCGGGCGACATCATTGTTGGCGGTACTTCGGTCGGCCGTGTGCGTGCAATGGTTGATGAGCACGGCAGAAACGTCAAGGAAGCAGGCCCGTCCTGCCCCGTTGAGATTATGGGTCTTGACGAAGCACCTCAGGCAGGTGACGTTTTCGACGCAGTATCAGACGAGCGCCTTGCAAGAGAGCTTGTTGAGCAGCGTAAGCAGAAGCTCAAAGATGAGCAGTTCAACTCCGTACAGAAGGTCACACTCGACAACCTCTTCTCCTCACTTCAGGCAGGTGAGGTTAAAGACCTCAACGTTGTTGTCAAGGCTGACGTTCAGGGCTCGGCAGAGGCTGTCAAGCAGAACCTTGAGAAGCTTTCAAATGACGAAGTACGTGTACGCGTTATTCACAGCGGTGTCGGTGCCGTCAGCGAGAGCGACGTTATGCTTGCCAATGCTTCAAACGCTATCATTGTCGGCTTTAACGTAAGACCTGATCCCGCAGCTCAGGCTAACGCAGAGCGTGACGGTGTTGATATGAGAATGTACAGAATCATCTATGACTGTATTGAGGAGATTGAGGCTGCTATCAAGGGTATGCTCGCTCCCAAGACCCGTGAGGTTGTTCAGGGTCGCGTAGAGGTTCGTAACATTATCAACATTTCCTCTGTCGGTAACGTTGCAGGTTGTTACGTTCTTGACGGTAAGGTAACACGTAACTCCAAAATCCGTGTTGTCCGCGACGGTATTGTTGTTACTGAGGACGAAATGGGCTCACTCAAGCGCTTCAAGGACGACGTAAAGGAAGTTGTTCAGGGTTACGAGTGCGGTATCGTTCTCAACAAGTTCAATGATATTAAGCTCGGTGATATTTTCGAGTCATTCATCATTGAAGAATACCGTGACTAATTAATTGAAAGGTATAGGCAGGGCTGACGTTATTTTTTCGTCAGCCTTTGCTGAAGAATAATATGGCAGGATATAAATCAGACAGAGTTGCGGAGGATATAAAACGCGAAATAATCGCAATCATCCGCGACGAGATAAAGGACCCGCGTGTTCAGGGCAAGCTCCTGACCGTTATACGTGTTGAGGTTTCGGGTGACCTTTCCTATGCAAAGGCTTACATCAGCGCAATGGAGGGCATCGAAGCCGCAAAAGAGGCTGTGGCAGGTCTCAAAAATGCCGCAGGCTATATCCGCCGTGAGGTCGGTCAGAGGCTCCGCCTTCGCAAAACGCCCGAGCTTCGCTTTGTTGCGGATGATTCTATTGAACACGGTATGAGCATTGCAAAGATGTTAAATGACCTGAACAAGTAATTATTCAATGCGTTTGAAAAACGCAAATCACGCAAAATGAAGTTTTGCAAATCATGATTTCATTGAAATCAAATCATGCCGACAGGCTAATCATATTTTTAATACCTCAATAAAATTGATACACAAAGTTTAAGTCAGCGGCACCGAAGAAAGTTGTGCCATTGTCTTTATATTTTGATGATTTGGCTTCGCCATGATTTCTCGCTTAACGCTCCATAATTTGTTGCTTTGCAACATGATTTGAATCGATAAATCGGTTCATTGTAAAAAAAGCAAAAGGAGGGAAGAGCAATGCTTATTGATATCGGCAGTGCAGTTTCTTTCTTAAAGTCACACGACAATTTTACAATCATTACCCATGCTCACCCGGACGGAGATACTCTCGGTTCGGGTATGGGTCTTTGTCTTGCCCTGCGTGCGCTCGGCAAGAAGGCAAACGTCATAAACGATGAGGAAATTCCTCCCAAATTCCGCTATCTTGAAATTGAACCGCAGGAGTTTGAGGAGCAGACCGTTGTAGCGGTTGATATTGCCGACGTTATGCTGATGGGTGAAGGAATAAGAGAAATATACGAAGCGAAGGTTGACCTTAGCCTTGACCATCATGGCTCAAACAGGCTTTTTGCAAAGCTGAACTATGTAGATGCTTCTGCCGCGGCAGCAGCGCAGATTATCTTTGAGATTACACAGCTGCTTGGCGTACGCATAACACCGCAGATTGCTGATTGCCTTTACACGGGTATCTCAACCGATACGGGGTGCTTCCGCTATGCAAACGTTACGCCGGAAACGCACCGTGTTGCGGCAAAGCTGATGGAGTGCGGCGCCGATGCGGCAAAGATAAACGTGAAAATGTTTGAAACAAAGACGCGTACCTATGCAGCTCTTGAGCGGCTTGCGCTCGACGGAATGCAGTTTTTCTATGACGGTAGATGTGCGCTGATTACAATCACACGCGATATGTTTGCCGAAAGCGGCTCTGACGAAAACGAGTGCGACGGAATTGCGGCAATTTCGCGCCAGATTGAGGGCGTTCTTGTAGGCGTTACGATGCGTGAAAGACGCAACGGTACGTTTAAGGCTTCCGTGCGCTCGCACGATCCGGTTGATGCAAGTGCAATCTGTGCAAAGCTCGGCGGCGGCGGTCATCCCAATGCGGCGGGCTGTCAGCTTCCCGGCACAAGGGAGGAAGCAACGAAGCTTCTTATTGACACAATCGGTGAATTTATATGACAGGTGTTGTTTTTCTTGATAAGCCGCAGGGTATGACCTCGTTCGTTGCGGCAAACAGAGTCAAACGTATTCTCGGCGCAAAAAAGTCGGGGCACACGGGCACGCTGGACCCTATGGCAACGGGTGTGCTTGTCGTTATGCTCGGCGGCGCAACGAGATTCATCGACTTTCTTCATACTCACGATAAAGCCTATGAGGCAACGGTGCGCTTAGGCGTTGTAACCGATACACTCGATATTGAGGGCAAGGTGCTCAGCGAGCAGAAGACGGCTTTTACTGCCGCAGACTTTGAAAATGCCATGCTCACGTTTCTCGGCGAAATCGATCAGGTGCCGCCGATGTATTCCGCAATAAAAAAGGACGGCAAAAAGCTCTATGAGCTTGCGCGCGAAGGCGTTGAGATTGAGCGCGAAAGCCGCAGGGTAAATATTTATTCGCTCGAAATGACGGGTGCTGACGAAGCAAAGCAGGAGTTTTCGTTCAAGGTTAAATGCTCTGCCGGCACTTACGTGCGCTCGCTCAGCTCAGATATCGGCGAAAAGCTCGGTTGCGGTGCTGTGCTTACCGCTCTTCGCAGGGTAGAGGCACACGGCATTGATATTTCAAAATGCAAAACGCTTGAAGAGCTTACCGAAGCTGATACGGTTGCGCTTGAAACATTGTTGGATTATCCGTGTGTTACGGTAAGTCAGCCTCAGGCACAGCGTTTCTCAAACGGCGGTGCACTTGACAGAAACCGTATTCATTCACCGCTTGAGGACGGTATTTGCAAGGTTTACTCGCCCGAAAATAAATTTCTCGGTCTCGGCGAAGCCGATGCCGATCAACTTAAAATCAAACGTATCTATTCCGAAACCTGAGGGTGAAAAGAGTGGAAAATAAAAAAAGAGCAATAGCTCTCGGAAATTTTGACGGCATTCATAAAGGTCATACGGCAGTTATAAATGCGGCTGTGCAGGCGGCGCATGAGCGGGATATGATACCTGCGGTGCTGATTCTCAGCCCTCTGCCCTCGTGTGTTATTGATTCACGCGCGGCATCCGGGCTTATAACCGAGGGTGATAAGGACAGGCTTTTTGCCGATATGGGTGTTGAGGTTGTCCGTATAGATTTTTTGAAAATTAAAGATTACTCTCCGCAGGAGTTTTTTGTAAAAATTCTTGCAGGTGAGCTTAATGCAGGTATGCTCAGTTGCGGTTTCAACTACCGTTTCGGCAAGGGTGGCGAGGGCGACAGCACTCTGCTTGGCTGGCTTTGCGAAATTACGGGTATTGAGCTTAATGTTATGCCTGCCGTCAGCTACGCAGGCGAAGCTGTCAGCTCAACTCGCATCCGTGCGGCAATCGAAAGCGGCGATATTGTTTCCGCCAACGAAATGCTCGGCAGAGAATTCGGCTACAAGCTTAAGGTTGTCCACGGTGACCATCTCGGCAGGTCGCTCGACTGTCCGACTATAAATCAGCTCTTTCCCGAGGGGCTGATTGTGCCTAAGTACGGCGTGTACGCTTCACGCACCCTTGTTGATGGCAAATGGTACCGCTCGGTTACGAATATCGGCAGACGTCCTTCGTTTGAAAATGACGAGCAGCGCAGTGAAACGCATATAATCGACTACGACGGTGACCTTTACGGCAAATTTATTGAGGTGCGCCTGCAAAAATACAAGCGTGAAGAAATGAAATTCAGTTCGCTTGATGAGCTTAAGGCTCAGCTTGAAAAAGATAAGATGTAATATTAAACAATCCCTGCGTAAAGTTATTTTACACTTTCAGCAGGGATTGCTTTTTAGTGATTTATAATTGACGGCAAAATGCAATTGTGGTATTGTAAAATTGACGGTAATGTATTTATCCTGATAAGAAAGGGGTGTTTTTGTGGCAGGCAAGCGTTGCTTGAAAAGGCTTTCAATAATATTTATGGTTGTTTTGCTTGTCTTAAACTGTGCGTGCGTCAGTTCGTATGCAGCTGATGACGATATTGTCAGCGAAACAATTGACGGTATGACGTGGACAATAAACAAAACAACGGGTCTGATGACGGTTGAGGGTTCTGGCGATTTTTCTTTTGGTTGTTCTGCATCTGAAACTCCTTATTATGACTGGTTTGATTATATTCAGGAACTCGTTATCGGTGAAGGCATAACGTATCTGGGTGAGTCTGCTTTTGACGGTTGCGTTAACCTTAAAAAAGTAATTTTACCCGATAGTATGAAATCTGTCGCATGGGCTGCTTTTGCCGGATGTTCGTCATTAACCGATGTTGATCTGGGTAACGGCATAAAAACCATTGAAGATATGGCTTTTGTTGGTTGTACGTCACTTAAAAACATTGATATACCGCCGAGCGTAACTACCATTTCAGGCGGTGCATTTTCAGAAACCGGATTCGAAACCTTTACAATTCCCGATACGGTTACAAATCTGTATGCCTACGGTTTGTTTTATGACTGTAAATTTCTCAAAAGTGTTAATCTGCCAAGTAATGTAACCGAAATAAACAGTTGTATGTTCTACGGCTGTACTGCTCTTGAAGAAATTACAATTCCCGCGACAGTTTCGCTTATAGGTGAAGAAGCTTTTTACGGTTGCACAGCTCTGAAAAAAGTTACGGTTAACGGAGATTTATCAGAGATTGGTAATTATGCTTTTAGCGGTTGTTCAACGCTTCACACAATTGAGTTTCGCGGTAAGGTTACAGCCATAGGTGAATGTGCTTTTCAGAAATGTACTAATTTGGAAAATATGGTTTTGCCTCAGGGGCTGGAGATTATCGGTGAACGCTCTTTGGGCGGCTGTCCGAAAGCCTTTGAGTCGCTTGTAATTCCGTCAAGTGTAAAAAGCGTAGGAGAGTATGCTTTTGTCGGTTGTTCTTCGCTTAAAAGTGTGGTAATTGAAGCTGATTTGAAAACAATTAGTAACGGAACGTTTTATGCTTGCAGCAATCTTTCTTCAATAAACATTCCGAATTCCGTAAGCTCAATAGGCTTGTACGCATTTAGAGACTGTGAAAGCCTGACCGAAATAAATCTGCCTTCTTCTTTGACTCTTATATGTGACGGTGCTTTTTGGTGCTGTAATGGCATCACCCGTGTTGATATACCTGACGGTGTTGTTACAATAGGAAGGTACGCATTTTCAGATTGTTCATCTCTTACGGATATAACGTTACCCGACAGTGTTGAGTATATATATGAAACAGCTTTTAAAAATACACCTTTTTTCAATAACAGCGCCAACTGGGACAACGGAGTTTTGTATATAGGCAACCACCTTATTGTTGCAAAAACATCGCTCTCGGGTAATTATGAAATCAGATCCGGTACAAAAAGCATAGCTTGTTATGCTTTTTCCGGTTGCAAGTCGCTGAGCAGTGTTACAATTCCAGAAAGCGTGCGTAGCTTCGGCAATTATTGCTTTGATTATTCTGTCGAAACCATAAAGTACGATGCCGTAGATGCTGACAGCAAAGCAATTTCAAGCGGTGCCTTCAGGCTCAACGTCGGCGAAACTGTAATTTTTGGCGATAAGGTTGAAAAAATACCGGCGTACACCTGCTACAATTCAGATAAACTGCAAAGCGTTTATATGCCAAAATCACTTAAAGCAATAGGCAATTATGCTTTTTCGAACATAACACCCGGCTTTACCGTGTATTATGCAGGCTCGCAGGAAGAGTGGAATAAGATTAATTTAGGCACGGGAAACACCAAATCAATGAACAGTATCGTGTATAATCACAGCCATTCGTACGATATGGTTACTGTTGAATCCGCAACACAAACAGCAACTGAATATAAACATACCTGCATTTGCGGTGATTTTATTCTCGAAACAATACCCGTCTGCGGCTTTTATACGGAAAACGGCATAGAGGTAGATTATGATAACAAAATAATCTATGGCTTATCTGCCGGCATCAGGTCGCTTGATAGTTGTACGGATTTTATTGACAGCAGCTATACGTGGGCTTATTCCAACATTGACGCAGGCTTCGGCACGGGAACGGTTGCGATAATACTCGATGAAACAAGCATTATCGATAAATATACCATACTCATTTACGGTGACGTTGACGGTAACGGTTGGTACGATGCAAACGATGCTTTCATCGTCAATATGCTTGCGAGTGGTCTGATAAGCAAAGATGCACTCAGCGATATTCAGCTTGCTGCGGCAGACTGCAACCATGACGGTGAGATAAACAATCTCGATTTCAATTTGCTGACAGATGCGAGTGTACTGAAAAATAAGATTAATCAGCTTCCCGAAAATGTTGCGCTCGAGAACAACTCGGTGTATATTGAGTACGCTTCGCTTATCAATCAGTCCGTAAGTCTTGAAACAAGCACATATGAAACCGACACCGCTCAAGACCAACCGAACGATGCTGAGCAAGCTGTTGACACAGAAATATTTTTTATAAATGTTTTTGATTTCATCAGGAAGATAGTTATGTTTATTCTCTCTGTGTTCAATTAAACAACAATACGCAAAAAATCCTCCCGAGGCAAAGGTATCTGCCATGGGAGGATTTGTATTTTTATTCTGTTTTGCCGAGCAGTCTTTTGGCGGCTGTGCGTACGCGTACGTCGCTGTGGTTAACTGATTCTTCGGCATATTTTTTATATCTTTCGGGGTCGGTGCTGTTTGCCATAACATTCAGCGTCAGCGCCGTCAGCTTTGCAGGGCGCAGGTAGTTGCCGCCGAGAATATCGCGGTAAGGCTCGCAACCTTTTTTGCCCGATGAAAATGCGCGGAAAAGATTGTCGAGGTTGAAAAGCGTTCTTTCCTCTTTGGTCATTTCTCTTGGCGTCAGATGCTTGTTGAACGGACAGTATCGCTGGCAGATGTCGCAACCCCATAGCTGTGTACCGATGCTTTTGGTGCTTTGCTCATCGGTAAAATCAGCGGATTCCTGAAGGCTTCTTATACACCTTCCGACCTCAAAAGAGCCGTCGCTTATGCAACCGTTCGGGCACAGCTTTTCGCATATTCCGCAGGTGCGGCAAATTTCGTCTGCGGCGGGAGTTTTTGTCGCTTCGGATAAACTTACCTCCTGTGCCAAAACACCGCGTACACAAACGATTTCGAGAGCCATACGTGTGCCGAAAGTTTTGTTTGCAATCAGCGTGCTTTTGAGTGAAACGCCAAGCCCCGAGTAATAGGCAACGTTCTTGTAGGGCAGGGCGCATTCAACCGTTTCGAAGCCTGCCTGCATCAAATTCTCGCACAGCTTTTTGCGCAGGAAGTATGCTTTGTTTGATGCCACATAGTAGCTGTCAACAAAGGCGTAGCCGTCAGGCGGCAGTTCAAGCTGAGCATAGGGCAAGGCAAATACGGTGTAAGTAACGTTGTCAACACAGATGCTTTTCCATTGTGCACCGCTGTCGCTGAGCACGGCGGAAATTATATTTTCATACTTGCTTTTCATTTTTTGGGCTCAATAATTTCTTTGGCAAGGTAAATCGGTCTGTCTTTGCTCTGCTCGTAAATCTTTGCGAGATATTTGCCGACAATGCCTATTCCGATAAGCTCAAGTCCGCCGACAAACATAACGGCAAAAATTGCCAGAAAAATTGCGGCAAGAGTAACCGAGCCGAAAATGCCACCGACCAGAGCAGCCGGAATAAATGGCAAAGAGAGGATGCAAAGTATGATTCCGAGCACGGTAGGTATTTTGAGCGGTGCGGTTGAAAAAGCGATGATGCCGTCAACTGCATATCTGAACAGTTTTCGGAATGACCATTTGCTTTTGCCTGTTGCACGCTCCTGAACTTCGTACGGAATGTACTCCGTGTTGAAGCCGACGCAGGAGAGAATGCCCTTTGAGAATCGGTGGTATTCGCCGATTGAAAGCACGGCTTCGGCGACGTTTCTGCGGAACGTGCGGAAATCGCTTGCACCCTGAACAAATTTTGTGTCGGACAAGGAGTTTATAATCTTATAAAAACTTTTCTTGAAGAATGAAAGTGCGTGGCTTTCATGGCGCGTTTGCTGGAATGCCGCAACGCAGTCAAGCTCGGGTACTTCATCAAGCCTTTTAACCATATCCACAACAACCTCGGGGCGTTGCTGAAGGTCGGCATCAATCAGACACACAAGTTCACCTTCAGCGTGCTCAATGCCTGCGTACATTGCGGCTTCTTTGCCGAAGTTACGCGAAAAGCTGATGATGCGTAAGTTGTGTTCAGTCTGTGCGTGAAGCTTTTTGAGCTCATTCAGCGTGTTGTCGGCAGAGCCGTCATTCACGAAAACAAGCTCGTATTCGTAACCCTGTGCGTCAAACACTTTTGTTGCCGCTTCGTAGAAGAGAGAAACGTTCTGTTCTTCATTGTAGCAGGGTATGACAAGGGATAATTTCATTTAACTCACTGTCCTTACTTTATATATCGAATCTGATACCTGTCTGTTTCCTGATTTGCTCCATAACGGCGCTGACCGCAAGGGCCATTCGGGATGATTCTTTATATCTTTCTGCGGTTTCCTCGGGCTTTGTTGCAAAGTCGTAAAATGCCTGTGCTTCGTGTGACATAATTACGTGCTTTTCCTCCTCGGCTATAACCTCCATCGGCCCGCTGCCTTTGCGGCAAAATGAAATGTGGTTGAGCTGAGATATTGAGCCGATTGTAACGGTGCCCTCGTCGCCGAGAATTTCGCTTCCGCAGAAATCCTGTGCAATTTTGGACCACGTCATTGTCAGCAGCATATTGTCGTATTCAAAAACGGTTGTGCCGCTGCTGTCAGCTCCGCTTTCCAGAAACCTTGCGGTGCTGATAATATTTTTCGGTGCGCCGAAAAGGTCGAGCGCGGGGTAGATGCAATAAATGCCGAGGTCCATCAGACAACCGGTGGCAAATTTCGGGTTGAAGATGTTGGGGTTTTCTCCGTTTTTGTATGCAGGATATTTTGATGAAAGCTGTGAAAAATCAAAGTGTGCGCCGGTGATGTTGCCGAGTGCTTTGAGCGAAGCTTTGAGCTTTGGCCTTACGGGGCTGTGCATATACATAATAGCTTCCATATATACCTTGCCTTTTTCGGCGGCAAGCGCCTGAAGCTCGCTGAGCTGGGCAGGTGTAACCGTAATCGGCTTTTCGCATATTACGTGTTTCTCTGCTTCAAGCAGAATTTTGCACTGCTCGTAGTGCAGAGAGTTGGGGCTTGCAACGTATACGGCTTCAACGTCTGCACAGCGTGCAAGGTCACGCAGGTCGATAAAAACGCGGGGTGCGCCGAATTTTTCGGCAAGCGCCTTGCCTTTTGAGTAGCTGCGCGAGCAGACTCCGAAAAGCTCAAGCCCGTCAACGAGTGAAGCTCCCATTATAAATTCTTCGGTTATCCAGCTTGTGCCGATAACAGCGTATCTCATTTCTTTTTCAGTCCTTTATTCAGTCAATGCAGTCGCGATAAAAATCGTTGATATATTCTTTTACGTCTTCTCTTGTGCCGTTGAAGGGGCCGGGTGTTTCCATTTTGAGCGAAACCGTGGCAGTTGCAAGAAGAAGTGCTTCGTCAATTTCAAACTCCTGTCTTTCGCAGACGTAGGAAGCAAAGGTTGTGTCGCCTCTGCCCGTTCTGCCGCTGAGGTTGCGTGAGCGAATGGGGCAGGTATAAAAATCGTCACCGTCAAAAACAAGAACCTCTGTGTTGTGGGTGATTACTATTTCGTCTGCGCCCCAGTCGTACATAATTTTTGCGGCCTCGCGTCTGTCCGACGTGCCTGTGAGCACCTCTGCCTCGGCGGCATCGGCTTTAAGGTAGGTGATGTAAGGGATTATATCTTCTTTTTCTTCCCAATCTCTCAGCTCCATCGTGCCGTCATCGTTAACGTGGCGCAGGAAGCCCTGAAGGTCAACGGCAACTGCAGCCTGCTCGGAGGCGGCAATAATCATATCGCCGTCAAAATCGCCGTACACAAGACCTGCAAAGTGGATTACGTCAGCTTCTTCATCCGGAATATCCTCCGCGGTGAAGGGTGTGCCGGCGCTTTCGCAAACGCTGTTGCGGCGCTCTTTGTCAGGTGTAAGGTAGGTGTTGACCATATTGCAGGCTGTTTGAGCCTCTGAGCAGAAGATATTGTCGGGGTCAACGCTGAGCTCGAGCACGCGTGCGCGCTCGCTTACGGGCAGTTTTGTTACTGCTGCAACCTCGTGGCCGAGAGCTGTTGCAGCGGCAGTGCAGTAGAGTATTGCGCCGCCTGCCATCTCTTCGGTGTTACCCTCACAGTCGGTGTTGATGTCGTTGGTGATGTGTCCGATTATGATAGTTTTACAGCTCATTTTTCATTCAGTTCCTTTTCAAATTTTTCGCGGTATTCTTCCTTAACCGTATCTTTGAGAAGATTGAGTTTGATGATTTCGCGGCACTTGGAATAGCCCCACGTCATAAAGTCACCCGAGATGACGTTTGCGCTGTTAAGGTAAAACCTGTTTGCGGCAATTGCATCTATTATGCGCTGATAGTAGGGGAGAAGGCTCTTTTCAAGTGCGCGGGGTGTTTTGATTTTGGCATTCATCGTAGGTGTAAGCTGAGTCTGGAACCAGTAGATTCCGTTTGTCTGCTCGTCGTTGAAATGCATAAGCACCTCTGCGGCAAAAACCTCGGGCTTTTTGCCGTGAAGCACGGGATTCCACGGAAGTATGTGCTCAACCTCTCTGCACCACGGCTGATATGCGTTGCGATAGTTGATTATGAGGTAACGCTTGCCCGATTTGCGTATGTCGCCGAATGTGATGTCGCTGACGTGTTCAAAATCGGTGTAAGCATATTTTTCGGGGTCGAGATACTTTTCGATAAGCTTTATTATTTCGGAGTCTTCCGTCGGGTAAGAAAAGTTGAAAGGGCCTATTTTCTGGTTATAGTATTCACGCATATCGAAGATGAAAAACTCGCTGTCGTTTTCTTCTATCATTCTTCTTATGCTCTCAAATCCTTCTGCAAGGGTAGCGCCTTTGACAGGACCGTGGCTGAGCACAACGCCCTTCTTTTTGTCACCGCAGTAGCGGATGCAGAAGTGGCGTACACCGTGGGCAAACTGTGAATAAAACGTGCCGTCCTGGCAACAGGCCAGAGCGTTCATTCCGTAGCTGCCTGCATTGTGAGTGCCGGGCATAACAACCTCGGTAAGTTTTACCTCATCTTTGATGTATTTCATCCATTCCTTGTAAATCATATTTTACCCTCCAGTAAGCCGTAAAATTTGTCGATTTCTTCTTCGTTTCCTGTTTTTTCTTTTTTCAGGTTGTCGCTGAGGGTTTTGCACAATGAATCGTTACCGAGCAAAACAGCAATTTTTTCTGCAATACTTTCTGCATTTATCTCGGCAAGCAGAGCCGTTTCGTTGTCTGCAAGCTGGTCGTAAACCGTGGGAAATTTTGTGCAGACAATCGGCTTTGCAAAAATCTTCGCTTCGTCAACCGCAATCGATTTGCCTTCAAAATATGACGGTTGAACGTAAACGTTGCAGTTTTTGATATAGGGGTATGGGTTTGCTCTTTCGCCGAGAAGAACGAATTTGTCCTCAAGACCGAGCTTTTTGATGCTGTCGTCGATTTGCGGCTGAAGGTCACCTTTGCCGATTGCAAACCATTTGAAATCATAGCCTTGGTCGCTCAGGATTTTTGCCGCCTCAACAGCCATATCATAACCCTTCTGTGCGGAAAATCTGCCGACGGTGAGGAGAATTTTCGAGGCGATGTTTTCATATTCCGCGGCGCTTTCGTTGCCGAGCAATGAAAGCGTTGAAGGCGAAACAATGTTGCGCATCAGCTTGATTTTCGCCGTCAGGTCAGAAAAGTTTTCTTTAAGCACGTTTACACATTCGTCAGATACGCTGACAAGATAATCGAGCTTTTCAAAAAACGGGCGGTCAAAGTTTTTGTCAAGACCGAGTTTGTTGTAATCATTGTGTACGTAGCCGATTTTTTTGTCGGCATCAACACAGTCGATACAGTAGTATATTGAGTTGCCTTCGAGATAGGCAACGGCAACGTCGTAGTGCTTGTCGATTTTCGGCAATGCTTTTTTTATACAGCTCCAGATTGCTGTTTTGTTGCCGCTTTCAAGCGCTTTTCCGTATTTTACGCGGTTGACGGCAAAGGAAAAATTAAGTTTTTTAACGCTTGATTTGATGCAGGCGGAAGCACTGCCGTCAAACAGCATATAGTTTTCGCCTGCGTCAATTACGTTGACCTGTGGCGGTACGCTCGGCAGAAAAAGTCCCTGCCTGCGAAAGAGAAAAAGGTCAACGTCGTACTTGCCGTAATCAAACAGATTCAGCAGCGTAATCAGCGCTTTTTCAGCGCCGCCGCTGCCAAGGGCAGGCATTATAAAAAGCAGTTTTTTCTTCATAAAAACGCCTCTCAGAATATTTCTTTAAGTGCTTCGCCTGCGCTGAATGCAAGCGCTTTCTTTTCGGGAATAACTTCAGCGAGCTTGTCACGCATTTTGTCTGCATTTGCTTCGATTCTGCGAAGGCATGTGAAAAGTGATTCCTCCGACTCGACGGATTTGATGCTTGCAACGCATACTTCTTTGCCGAAAAGGTCTTTGGCAATGCCTCTTGCCTTAATGCTGTAACTTAGCGCAAAAACGGGGATACCGTTTGAGTAGCCGCCGATTGTTGCGTGGGTGCGTGCGGCAATAAGCATCTCGCAATTCTGTATGCAACCTTTGTACTGCGATGCCGAAAGATTGTCGGGTATAAGTATGGTGCGGCTCAGGTTTGCATTGTCGCAAATTTCCTTGAGGAAGGCGTAGTCGTTGTTATCGTCTGTATCAATTGTAACGTGCGGTATAAGCACCGGTGTGTAATGCGTTTCTTTTTCAACCTTTTCAAGAAAACGGGAAGCGTATTCCGACAGTTCGGGACAATATTCCGCAACAAGCGGGCTGAGGTTAATTCCGAGCAGATGCTCGCCCTCAAGCTTGTATTCCTGCGTCGGGAGAGTGAATGCAGGGTCGGCAAAAAGCCTGACGCCTTCGATACCTTCGTTTTCGAGCACTTCTTTTGTGAGTGACTCACGGGCAAAAATGCCGTCGACACTTCTGAGTGTTGCAATTTTTGCTTCGGAAAGATCTTCTTTGCCGATTGAGCAGCCCCACAGCACAACCTTTTTGCCGATTGCTTTGAACTGCGCTATAAGGCTGCGGCAAAGCTCATTATCGCCGTAGCAGAATGTGTCGCCGCCGATGCAAAGGCAGATGTCATAATCCTTTGCAAACTGCACACAGTCTTTGTAAGCGGCGCGGAAGTAGTAATCCGAACGGTGAAG
>JAZRRT010000200.1:0-7385 GCA_045650985.1 Acutalibacteraceae bacterium
TATCAGACAGCGTTGCAAGGCTGGGTGAGGTGCTGTTGGATTCCAGCTGAGAAATAAAGCCCTTTGAAAGCTCACAGCGGTCTGCAAGCTCCTGCTGGGTAAGCCCGTAATAAAGCCTTAAAAGCTTTATTCTTCCGCCTATATCAATGTTCACGGTATCACCTTTGCCCTTTCACGATATCAGCCCACGCAGGAAAAGCATCCCGGCGCGGGTTTTGTAAAAATAAACTTTAAGTTTGGTAATGTGAAATACAATATAACATATTCATATGCAAATGTCAATAGATTTTAAACATATTCCGTCAAAATTTTTGCAGAAAATCCTCTACGTTTTTTTCTGCTTTTCGGGCGCGATGCGCGGAATGAGACACAGAAAAAGAAAAACAAAACAAAATGCTTATTTTTACTTTACAAGTTGTAAAGTCTGTGTTACAATAATATTAATTATGGGCAAAAATAATAAAGGGGTTTGAAATGATGAAGCTCGGCGTTAAATCGGTTTCTTACATATTAATAGATATACTCTGTTTTTTTGCCGCATTTTTCTTTGCGGCTCTTTTGCGTTTTGATATGGTGCCTACAGAGGCTTTTTCATTTCTTGCCCGTGCCGGGTGGGTCTATTACGCCGTGTGTGCCGCGTGCGTTTTGGGGCTGGGCGTTCTTCTCGGAACCTATCGCGCACTTTTTGTAAGTATTTCCTTCCGTGATGTTTTGCGCCAGCTTGAGATTTCGTTTATAACGGTCGTTGCAGTATGGCTCGTGCACCTTATATTTGAAATTCCCGTGTCGATGAGCATAACGCTTATGTTTGCGTTCTTCTTTGCGGTTATGACTCTGGGAGTGCGTTGCGTTGAGTATATTTTCAAGATTTTTCTGATAACGCACCGGCCGGACGGAGAGAGTCTTCGCCGGGTTATTGTGGTCGGTGCAGGAACGGCAGGAAATATGCTTATCCATATGCTTACAACGCATCGTGATATGGGCCTTGTTCCGGTTGGTGTGGTAGACGATGACGCGGCAAAGCAGCATATGACGCTTTCGGGTGTGCGCGTTCTCGGTAAAATTGAAGATGTGCCGCGTATAGTGAAGGAACGTCGCGCTGATGAGATAATAATTGCTATTCCGTCCGCGGATTCCGAAACGTTCAAGATTATTTATGAAAAATGCCGCGGGGCGGAAATATCCGTAAAAACCTTTGGGAACCTTATGGATTTTCACCGTTTTATGTCTGGCGCAAAGACAGCACTTCGCGAGCTTTCAATTGAAGATTTGCTCTTCCGTGATTCAATCAAAACGGATATGGACACGGTCAAAAGCTTTATGGAAGGCAAATGCGTGCTTGTTACAGGTGGCGCGGGAAGTATTGGCTCTGAAATATGCCGTCAGGCGCTTGAGTACGGTTGCCGTTATCTTGTTATTATGGACATAAACGAAAACGGACTGTTCTACCTGCAGAATGACCTGCTTGCAAAGTACCCGCGTGAGCGTTTTTGCGTGAGGGTAGGAAGCGTGCGTGACAAGGAGAGAATGAGCTACCTTTTCCGCCGTCACAAGTTTGACATTGTATACCATGCCGCGGCGCACAAGCATGTTCCGCTTATGGAGGACAATGTTTTCGAGGCAGTTAAGAACAATATTTTCGGAACGAAAAACACCATTGAGTGTTGCATAGAAAACGGTGTTAAAAAATTTGTCCTTATATCTACAGACAAGGCTGTGAATCCGACGAACATCATGGGTGCGACAAAGCGCGCAGCCGAGCTTCTTGTCCAGAGATACAACGGTCGCGGATGCGAGCTTGCCGCTGTCCGCTTCGGAAATGTTCTCGGCTCAAACGGATCGGTTATTCCGATATTCAAAAAGCAGATTGAAGAAGGTGGGCCGGTCACAGTTACGCATCGCAACATAATGCGGTACTTTATGACCATTCCGGAGGCTGTGTCGCTCGTTCTCAATGCCGGCGCTTCTGCTCAGGGCGGGGAAATTTTCGTGCTGGATATGGGCCAGCCCGTCAGTATTTATGACCTTGCCTGCAATATGATTGAGCTTGCCGGTCTTACTGTGGGCCGCGATATTGATATTGAAATTACCGGCCTCCGTCCCGGCGAGAAGCTGTTTGAGGAATTAAAGCTTGACTGTGAGACACACACTCGCACAAACCACGATAAGATTTTCATTATGCATACCAAGGAAGCTACAGAAAAGGTAGATAAGGACATTGACTGTCTGTCAAATCTTCTCGCGACCGACAGCGGCGAGGCGGCGCTGCGCGATGCCGTGTTTGAAACCATCTCGGTTGATTTTGCCGAAAGCACGCGCCACGGAGGAGAGCTTTCCGAGTTCTGCGAACTGAAATAGGGAAGAGAAAAATGCGATAATTCTTCAAAAAGGTGTTGATTTTTAAGGCACCAGGTGGTATACTTATAATACTGAAAAATGTACTCTCGCAGGAAGGAAGTTATAAGACCAATGGAACTGGATCTGAAAAAGACCATATCGGTTCTTTTCTCTAAAATTTGGCTGATAGTTACGGTCACGATGCTCAGTGGCGTGCTTTTTCTGATAAGCAATCTCTTTTTCGTTACCCCGATGTACACGTCTCAGGCTCTTCTCTACATATCTAATATGTCGGAGCGTAAGTCTTCTATCGTTACTACCGGTGACGTCAGCGTATCGCGTGAGCTTGTCAATACGTTTGTTGTTATTCTCAACAGCCGTACCGTTCTTGACAAGGTTGCAGAGCAGTCGGGACTTGACTATACCTCGACCGAAATAAAAAGAATGATCTCCGCGGAGGCGGTTTCCTCTACCGAGGTTTTCCGTGTTTCCGTTACCCATGACGACCCTACGGAGGCGCAGATTATTGCGGATACAATCCTTAAGGTCGCGCCGAGTGAGATAAAGCGCGTTATGAACGCCGGTGCCGTGTCGATTATCGACTATGCGACGCTTCCGCTTTCTCCCTCGTCTCCGAACATCCCGCGAAACTCCGTGCTCGGTGCCATGCTTGGCGCTATGCTTACGGTTTTCATAATTCTCCTTACGGAGGGGCTGGACAACCGCGTTAAGAGCGAGTTTGTCCTCTCCGAGAACTTTGACCTTCCCATCATCGGCATCGTTCCGTCATTCAAGCTTGCGGAGAAAACGGTGTCCGGCGGCAAGGTAAAGCGCAGAAGGAGGGTTGGCTGATGGGACGCATAAATATCCCTTTTCTTAAAAAGAAGAAAAAGATCAGTACATATGTCAAAAGTGAGCTTCTGACGGAAAACAGCCCGTTCATTATTAACGAAGCATACAAATCCATGCGAACCAACCTTATGTTTATGCTTTCGGGCAATAAGAAGGTAATCGCGTTTACAAGCTCGGCGGCAAATGAAGGAAAAACGACAACGTGCCTTAATACCGCAGTTGCGTTTGCCCAGACCGGCCACAAGGTTCTTATAATTGATATGGATATGAGAAAACCGCGTGTCCACCGCTATTTTGAAATTCCGTCCTCTCCGGGCTTTTCCGATAAACTCGGCGGTTTTATAAAGGAGCTTCCGATATCGAGAACGGAATATGAAAACCTCTGGGTGTTGCCGGTCGGAACAATTCCGCCAAGCCCGCCGGAGCTTCTTATGACCACTATCTTTGACGAGGTTCTCTCACAGATCCGTGAGGAATATGATTATATCTTCATCGACACTCCGCCGATACACGTTGTTACCGATCTTGCGATTATTGCAAGCAAGCTTGACGGAGTTGTGTTCGTTGTCCGTGAGAATACCATTGCATTAGAGGTTGTCAAACAGTCGATAGACAGCCTTGAGCGCGTGGGAGCAAAGATCCTCGGCTTTATTCTTAACGACTCTGTCGGCGATTCACTCTTTACGCAGTACCGCTACAGACGTAAGTACAAGGCACGTTACGGCTATACCTACGGATACAGCCTTCCGTCAAAGGAATAAGCTATGTACATTGATTTTCATTCTCACATTTTACCCGGCGCTGACCACGGCTCCGACAGCATTGAGATGAGCCTTTCTCAGCTTGAGTATGCCAAAGAGGCAGGGATTAGCACTATTGTTGCCACTCCGCATTTTTATCCGGATGTGGATAATATACCGGATTTTCTTGCCCGTCGCGAAAAAGCATATGATGAGCTTTGTGCCGCGAACACGAGCGGGATTAAAATTGTGAAGGCGGCTGAGGTTCAGCTTGGGATAAATCTTGATAAAGAGCCGGAGCTTTCTAAGCTCTGTATCGGAGAAACGGATTACATCCTCATTGAGTTTCCGCCCGAGCCATGGCCGTGTTGGGCGCTTGATGCGGTTATGGGGATTATCCGGGAAAGAAGACTGCGGCCGGTATGCGCACACATTGACAGAATATCCCACATCGGACGGGAAAAGATATTAAAGCTTAATATTGATGTTCAGATGAATGCCTCGGCGCTTCTGGATACAAGACGCCACAGAAGGTATTATCTCGACCTTATCGCCGATGATGCCGTTCACGTGCTCGGAAGCGATACCCACGGCGATGGGAAACTGTCATATAAAGATTTCTCGTATGCGGTGAAGAAGATAGGCAAGATGATGCCGTATCTTACCGCAAACGCAGAAAAAATTATCACGCCGCGCGATACATCGCGGCAAATTAAATTAAGTCTGTAAGGCAAGTATTTGCCTGCAATAGGAAAATTTTTCAAGGAAGGTGTTTAACACTATGAAAAAAACATTGAAAATCATGCTCGCAGCAGTTCTCGGCATTGCAATGCTCATGACATTCGCTGCAGCAGCAGAAGACACACTCACAAACGCAGGTACGGCTGACATTGTAACAGCTACCGCACCGGAAAGCGACACAATTGACACTCACCACGACGAGCACGCTCTTGATGTCTTTTCCGATGCTCCGGCTTTTGACAGCTGGAAGTATCAGGGTCTTAACTGTGCTGTCAACAATGGCACAATGACAGGCCATGAGAACAAAATCCGTCCGGATGATTCTCTCACACGTGCAGAGATGGTCACAATGATGGTTCGCGTTCTCGGCGCACACGCAACAAAGGCAGAGATTGAGCACTACGTTGACGTTGTTTCGGGACAGTGGTACTACGAGGCACTTCAGTCCGGTGTTGCTGTCAAAATCATCAATGGTTCAGGCAACCAGATGATGCCGAACAGCCCCATCACACGTGAGCAGACATTTACAATCCTTGCTCGTACATTCCTTTTCTCTGCAAACAGCGATGCAGCTGCAGACTTTGTAGACAACAGCAAGGTTTCATCCTGGGCGCTCAATGCAACAAACGCTCTTATTGATGCAGAAGTTGTCCGCGGCGACAATACAAAGACTCTCCGCCCGCAGGACAATGTTACCCGTGCAGAGTTTGCTGCAATGCTTGACCGCGTTGCTTGCCTCTTTGTAAACAAGGATGCTAACTACTCCGGCAAGAAGGTTACCGGCAGCCTTATCGTAAACGATGCAACAACTGATCTTTCCGGTGCAACAATCGAAGGCGACCTCATCATCACTGATGCTGTCGGCGCTGAGAATATTGACCTTTCAAATGTTACAGTTACCGGCCGTATCGTTATCCGCGGTGGTGATGTTAACCTCAACGAAGGCACAACAGCTGCACAGGTTGTTGTCGGTAATCCGACCGGCGCTTCCAAGGTTACTGCTGCTGAAGGCGTAGAAGTTGCGAAGGTTGTTGTTGCTGAAAATGCAAACGATGTTGAAATCGACGTTCCGGCTAAGGAAGTTGTTATCGACTCCTCCAAGAACGAGGTTGTTATCAATAAGGACGCAGAGGAAGTTACCGTCAACGGTTCTGAGAACACAGTTAAGGTTAATGACGGCGCTAAGGTTGATAACGTAACAGTCAACGGTGAATCCTCCAAGGTTACAGGCTCCGGTGACGTAGGCAATGCCACAATCAACGGTTTTGACTCAAAGGTTGAGACTCCGAACACTGATGTTACGGATAACAGCCCTGCAACAAAGCCGGGTTCCGATGATACAACAAAGCCCGGAACAGACGACGGCAAGGACAGCCAGGGCGCTGGAGATTCTGATCCGAACAAGGGACCGAGCAGCGGTTCTCTCCCGGGTACCAGCAAGCCGAGCACTCCGTCCGCACCGAGCATTGAGATTGATCAGGCAAACACATACATCACCTACTCTGTAGATGGTGGCGAGGAGAAAAAGCTTACAGCAGCTCTTCGCACGTTTAATGATGGCGATTTCGCTGCTGAGATTGGATTTGATTTTAAAGATTTGTATTATGCAGGCGCAGTTACTGAGTTTACAGCAGGGGAGTATGCACTGGTAGACCTTTCAAAGCTTCATATAGCAACTGCTGAAGATGAAGAAATCATTGCTGAAGCCTTCTTTGAAGCAACAGGATTCAACACCAATGAAGAATTCGCCCTTAAAGATATCCTTCAGGCAATGGTTGATTCAACATCCACAGCTATCGCAGGACTCATCGGAATTGAAACAGATGAAGATGGCAAGGTAACTACTGAAGATTACAGCCTTTATAAGCTTGCTACAATTCTTGATTCGGCATGCACCCTTTATGTAGAAGATGCTTCAGACGACAATTGGGTACAGTCTCTCTTTAATGAGTTCGGAATCGAATGTGCATACGAGAATTTTGATGGTGAGCCGGATGAGAACACTGCCAAAGCTACTTTTGAAGCAGAAATTGGTGGAGTTCCGGTTCTGATCACAATGGTTATTCCGGTTGTTGACTAATTAACTAAGATTATTTTTCCATCTTTTCGTGCCCACTTTACGAAACACCCGCGGGGGAAATCCTTGCGGGTGTTTCGTTGTGTGTTGAGGGAGTGCAACTGCACCCCTATGTCATCCTGAGCGGAGCCGAAGGCGTAGTCGAACTCGAGTGACAGCGAGAGCGCCGTTCAGGCGGGAACTCATAGGGTTTGCGCGATGATGCCTGGAGATCCCGCGCTTGCGCGCGCCTTCACAGATGCTATGCATCTGCTCCGGTTCGACTTCGGGCGTTGCCCTTCGCTCAGGATGACACGAGAGATGGAAAACGGGAGGTATTGCGTAGAGAAGTTCACTCCACACGGGCGTAAATGTTGTGGCGGGATTGTTACAGCGCTTATTGGTCTGTATTTTCAGACAAAAAATAACCGCCCCGGCCAAGGTTCGGTTATTTTGGCTGATATCACGGGCTGACCGTCTGCCGGTAGCCTCTTTGTATTTATATCATATATTGATACGGTTGTTTTGTCAACTATTTTTTATGTGCGCTTTTTCCCGGTGTTTTTTAATCCAAGAACATAATCCGCAGAAACGTTGTAAAACTTGCATAAAGTAATTAAATGACGAATAGGCATCTCGTTAACACCGTTTTCATACCG
>JAZRRT010000201.1:0-12156 GCA_045650985.1 Acutalibacteraceae bacterium
AATATTTTGCATGATGGATAATTTCCATAGCATCTGCAAGTTCTTCTTTTTCAAGAACACCAAGAGCATGGTTCTCAAACATTGCACGGATTTTAAGAACATCAACGTATGCTCGGTGCTTGTTTTCTGTCAGGTTGTAAAAACAGAAGGGAATAAGGTTGAAGATAGCGCCGAAAATTGAGCAGATAATGAGTATTTCAATAAGGTTGTTGCGCAACGCATCGTCAAAAAGCACGTTGTAATCGTCTTTAAGTCCTGCACTTTCATATATTGCGGGGTAGAACATACCGGTAAAAAAGCTGATTACTGTGCCTATTATTCCCAACGGTCCGAACATACCGTCAACCCTTACACCTGTTTTCCATTGGTGATAGTCTTTCATATCGGCGGAAATGTTGTGCTGCACAATGTTCCAGAAAGTGTTTATGAAGTTGTTTATGTACCAAAGGACACAAACGAGAATTATATTACGGTACACAAAATAAAGAATCACGAGGAATATAACATTGAAGGAGTTTGCCAGAATCAGCATATTCTGTTTGCCGAGCAGTCTGATGGCAATGGGTGTAAGCAGCATTGCCCACAGTGCGGCGTTGCCAATAAGTGTGTTTGCAACACCTAAAAGTTCGTCGCTGTCTCTTCCGGGGCCGTAGACGAATGTCCAGTTAAATATGATACCGTAGCCGGATTCAAGAAAAACAATCCATGAGGCAGCCTGAATAATCCAAAAGTATTTGTTTTTTGCAACTTCACGTATTGCATCGAAAAATCTCACGGCTTCAGGTCTTTTTTTCGGCAGGATAAGTCTTTCCTTTACCTTGCGGAAGAAAATAGTGCTGATGATAATTCCGATTACCGAAAAGATCGGGTGTATTGTTCTGTATGTCCAGATGCTGTCCAGACCGAAGGTTTTGCCGGCGATAAACGGCACGGCAAACTGCGTGATTGACGGTGCAAGCGAATAAATGACCTGAGATATGCTCATTACGCTTGCTCTTTCCTGAGCATTGGGTGTTATTATTTGCTGAAAGTATGTATAACTTTCATTGTAAAAGCAGAGAAACATACTGAGCAGCATATACATAAACCACACTATGACAGCTTTTAGTGTGTAGCTCATATATTCATACGGAAGCCATACGAACACCGTTGAGATAAGCACAATCGGAAGTCCCGTACGTTTTATGAACGGCAGAAATTTGCCGCCTTTGAGATGATGGTTATCGTAATACCAACTGCGGAAAAGAGCCATCGGAATACCGACAAGGTTTGCTGCGATGAGCATAATCTGCAGGTGTACCGGCTTAAGTCCAAGACTTGCGCCTACGAGAAAGTTTGTTGCACTGAGCGCAATTTCGCTTGCGAGCAGAAGTGTCCAGTGGACACCGAAGCCTGCTCCGCTCAGGCTTGCAACCTCTTTGTAAGGGATGTAGTTGCCTTTAGCAGGTTCGTTCCAGTATTCTTTTGCTGTGCGTAACATAGATTTAACTTTTCCAGACATAAAGCAGGACCTCCGCAAAGCTATCGTATCACCACGTAGATTGTAACACACATAAAAAATTTTTTCCATTGTTGAATAAACAGATTTATTGCGCTTTGTTTTGTTGAAATGTTCTATTGCTTGTGATATAATTCAGAAGATAATTCGATTACAGAAATCAATCAGAAACGTTTTTGAGAGAGGAACAGCTATGGGGAAGTACGATATTGCCGCATTTATATGGCCTTCATATACAGGTGATGAGCCGCGCACGCGCATTTTCTGGCCCGAGGGCTATGGTGAGTGGCAGACAGTAAAGGCGATGACAAACAAAGGCTACGAAGGTTGCCGTTGGCCGCGTATTCCGACTTGGGGTTATGTTAACGAGGCTGACAGCTCTGTTATGGAAATGCAGATTAACTGTGCCGTTTCGTATGGTGTCAATGTTTTTATATACGATTGGTACTGGTATGATAACCGTCCGTTCCTCGAAAACTGTCTTAACGACGGTTTCCTCAAGGCAAGGAATAACAAAGATATGAAGTTCTGCCTTATGTGGGCGAATCACGATGCAACGCATCTTTGGGATAAACGCAATTCGGACAGCGATTTGTCAACGGCTATATGGAAGGGTACGGTTACGCCGACGATTTTTTCGGAAATATGCGACAGGACGATAGAAAAGTATTTCAGCAAAGAGAATTATTATTGTATCGACGGCTGTCCCGTCTACATGATTTTTGATATTGATAATTTTATCCGCTCTTTCGGCACTGCCGACGAGTGCAGAAAGGGTATCGAAGAGTTTCGCAAAAAGGCTGTTGATGCAGGCTTTAAGGGGCTTCATTTTCAGTTTGTTCACTGGCGCAACCGTGTTTTTGATTGGCTTGATGACGGCGATTCGCAAAAGGGTGTAACCTCAGCTCAGATGTATGATTTCCTCGGTGCGGATTCTGTTACAAACTATAATTGGGGCTGTGTTACGGACTTTGACGGTGACTTTAACGACGTTACGGACCGATATATGCAAAGCATCGAAAAAGAGTCCGTAAAGCTCAATATTCCGTATTATCCCAACATTTCCGTCGGTTGGGACAATAATGTCAGATTCAATAATTTTATGCCGGGTGTAGTTACTGACAACACGCCCGAAAACTTCAGAAATGCCTGTGAAAAAGTTAAGGCATTTACCGATGCATCGCTTGCAAGGGGCGAAATGAAAGCTCCGTTTATTACCGTTAACAGTTGGAATGAATGGACTGAAACAAGTTATCTTCAGCCTGATGATCTCTACGGATACGGCTATCTTGAAGCAATCAAATCCGTTTTTACCGAGGATTGATGTATGAACAACAAAGGTCTTGTTTTAAGTGATGTTCCGTACGGTAATCATGAGCGGCAAAAGCTCGATATTTTTATTCCGTCAGAAGTTAGCTTCGCTTCCGGTCTGATACTGTTTATTCACGGCGGAGGCTGGGTCGAGGGTGATAAATCAGCGCATCGTGACGATGCAGAATTCTTTTTTGAAAACGGCTGTATTGCCGCGTCGATGAATTACCGCTACGTTTCCGATGAGCTGACCGTTTTTGATGAGCTTGACGATATAACCGCGGCCTTGCGTACGCTCAGAATCAAGTGTGCCGAATACGGATTCTGTGTTGATAAGGTGATTGTTTCGGGCGGCTCTGCCGGTGCGCATCTTTCGCTTCTTTATGCCTGCACAAGGCTTGAAGAAGCTCCCTTAAAACCCGTTGCCGCCTGCGTCTTCTGTCCGCCGACAAACTGTGCGGCAAGCGATTTTCTGCTCGGTATTTCGGGCGAGTTTGAAAGCTGGAAATATGAAGTGATTTCAAAATGTTGCGGTTGCAAGATAACAAAAGAGACATTTACGCACGGTACTCAACAGCAGATTCTTGCGGAAATTTCTCCGTTATCCTATGTTTCACAGTACAGTTTGCCTACTGCGGTTTTTCACGGCAGATATGATGAGCTGGTTCCGCTTGAACACAGCAGAACTTTTCTTGATTTGCTCGGCAGGGCAGGGGTAAGAACCGACTTTCTGCTGTATGAAAATTCGGGCCATGCACTTGATAAGGACCCCGAAGCCAAGCTTGCCGCGAAAGCCATAATAACAGACTATATCAAAGCATATCTTATTTGATGTGAGAGGGGAATATTTATGTTAGAAGGATTTGTTTTTTCAATATTGTCACTTGCAAAGAACGGTTTGTTCTTTCTTGTTGCAGGTGTTATGTGTCTCAGCTCGTTTTCACAGCCTGTTGTCGAAGAGCCGAAGGTGCTCAACGAAAGCACGGGTGAGTACTTTTTGCCCGATTACGGTGAAACGCTGGTTTCTTCTCACAGAAGCGGTAAGGGTGCGGCACCCGAAAACACGCTCATGGCAATCAAATCAAACCTTGTCTACGCTTCGTCAGATTCTGCAATAATCGAGATGGACGTCCAGCTTACAAAGGATGGCGAGGTCGTGCTCTACCATAGCCTGTCTCTTGATGAAATGAGTAACAGTGCAGAGCATTTCGGCGTGGAAAACACAACGGTTTTTTCGAAGACTTATGAGGAACTTCGTGCTCTGAATATGGGTGAGAATTTCAAATCAGGTGACAGTTATCCTTACAGAGGTCTGAGAGGGGAGGAGATTCCCGATGACATCAGAATCACTGCTCTCAAGGATGTTTTTGCTTGCGTTGAATCAGAAGCTCCCGGCACGTACAGATACATAATTGAGGTTAAATATCCTCACCCGTGGGCACCGAAAATTGTTGATGAAATCTACCGTCTTATGCAGGAGTATGACCTTGGCGACCGCGTTATAGTTGCAAGCTTCTGGCCTGACGTTTCGGTTTATATCGATAAGAAGTACGGTGACGAAATGAACAGGTCTGCCAATCCGTTTGAGATTGTTGAGCTTTACGGTTGTTATCTGCGAAATGATGACCTGAGCGAAACTGAGCTTGATTATACCTGCCTGCAGATGCCTTACTATTGGGATGACGGAATGCTGATGGTGGCAAACCTCGGCAGAGCAAGCTTTATCGACTATGCGCACAAGTACGGAATTTCGATGCAGTACTGGACGGTAAATAATGCAGATGATGCAAAGAATCTCGCTGCGGCAGGCGCCGACCTGCTTATGACGGACTATCCCGACAGAATCAGAGACGCGCTTGATGACTGAAATAACTCAGTCCGTTTCGGCGGGAAAGTTTTCCTCACTGTCAAATTTGATATTTTGCGTAAAACTATTGAAATACCAGTCGTTATGTGTTAGATTATAGACAAGATATAGATGCCCACTTTCAGAAGAGGTGAATATATGGCGATTTTTAAAAAAGGCGACAAAACTGCCGCTCTTCAACCGAGTGTTGATTACAGAGGCAACCGCCGCTATGTCGGTAGGTCTGAAACAGTTGCTTACGTCCTTAACGACGCTGCGGCAACTCTCAACATAAGCGATTTTTACGAGCGATATATTTATGACGTTGTAAAGATCGACTTCAATTATCTGGCTTTACATAATACGATTGCTACCGTATGGGATATTATCAACGATACGTTTATCGGCGTTATTGTTGAGCGTACGAGAACCCGTTGGGGTAAGTTCAAGCCGTATATGCTTTTCGGTCAGATTCCGCTTATGATTATCGGCTTGTTCTACTGGGTTATTCCTTTCCTCTTTCCAGGTGCTTCCGATATATATCTGCCAAAGCTCATCTTCTATTCGGTTATGATGATGGTTCAGGAAACAGCAGGTACGTTCACAAGCATCGCGAACACAGGCTTTATGACCACGATAACGCCTAACCCTGTCGAACGAACCCGACTTATCACTATGGCTCATCTTCTCTCACACATCTTTGAGGATTTGCCAAAGCAGATTTTCGGTATTTTCTACGACCTTGTTATCAACAAAACTCTCGATTGGGAGCTTCCCAAGCTTTTCGCAGGCTTTGGCCTTGCGTGTGCTATTCTCTCAACGGTTTTCGTTATGTATTTCTTCACGAAGAGCCGCGAGCGAGTTATGCAGTCTGTTGAACGTCCGAGTGTTATTCAGGGTCTGAAGGCTATCGTCACAAACAGACCCGTTCTCATTCAGGTGCTTTCATCTTTCCTGAGCGGCTTCAGCCTGAGTAAGAGCAGAAACAATTTCTATATTGATGTTCTCGGCTCAATTACGCTCAAAACGATTGTAGGTATTCCCGCATTCCCCGTAAAATTTATCAGTTACAGCTTTGTTGCTCCGCTTCGCAAGCGTTTCTCAACAAAAGCACTGTGGATTTTTGAAGATGCATGGACGGATATGCTCTGGTTGGTTGTTTTCGGCATAGGCTCAATAAACAATAACTTTATGAAGAAGAAAGTTATTCTTCCGATAATGGCAATCGAAGAAATCTTCGAAATGTGTATATACGGTCTGAGAAGAGTTATTCCTAACGAAATTGTGAACGAGTCTATGGACTACTGCGAATGGAAAAACGGTTACCGCGCAGAGGCAATGACCGGTGTTGCACAGTCACTTATATCCAAGCTGCAAACTGCAGTTATGGGCAGTGTCAATGCAATCGTTATGAAGAAAATCGGTTATCAGCAGGGACTTGATATCGGTACTCAGGATACCAGCACAAAGTGGTGGATTTTTGCTTTGGGTACGGGTATTCCGATTATCACAAGCAGCCTCGGTATTATACCGAAGTTCTTCTATCCTCTCACGGCTGAGAAACGTAACCAGATGTATACCGAGCTTGCAGAGCGCCGCAGCAAGATGGCTGAGTTTATGAACGAAGCTTCTGCTGAAGATGTCAAGAAAGTGGCTCAGGCAGAAATCAAAGGCGAATTTGTCAAATAACATTTAAGCTTTCATCCCCGACTTTACGGTCGGGGATGTTTTTTGTTCAGCAAGGCAAAAAAAATTCAATGTTGACTTTATCGCTTTAAACGAGGTATAATTCAGTTAACAAGTTGTGCATTAAGTTGCACGGAATCGGAGGTAATAAAAATGATTCGCAAGTCAAAAAAACTCCTTTCTCTTATTCTTGTCGGTGCAATGCTCATTGTGCTTGCTGTTCCCGCACTTGCGGCGGAGTCTGCCGAAAAGAATTACATTATCGACAATCCTTATGAAGGGGTCGATTGGGATGCTTGGGACGATTACAAAACTCAGCTCCACTGCCACACAACCGCAAGTGACGGCTTCCTGACAATTGAAGAGTTCTGCGATATTCATTATGCCTGCGATTTTGATATTGTCGCCCTTACTGACCATGGAACACTCAACCGCGGCTGGAACGTTGAACCCGAAACCGTTCCGCTTATGAGATTCATCAAAAAAGAACGTACAAAGATGGCTGACATCATCCCGATTTCCGATGAGGAGTATCAGTCGTATATCGACGGCACACGAGAGGACAGAACGTATACTGCGCCGTCAGGTACGGTTCTTACCCGTACTTCGACAAACGGTATGCTCGACGTGCCTCTGGGTAACGAGCTCAATATGGCTACACCTATCTGCGATTGTCACCTCACAAGCTATTTTGCCGAATACGGTCAGGGCTTGGCAGGTGTTTACGGCGACTATGAAACACCTTCAAGTGAAGTAAATAAGCTCGGCGGTATCTCTTTCCTTTCGCACGTTGGCGAGTATGTATATCCCGATAAGGACAGCGCCAATTATGTCGGTCAGAAAGTTGACGAGTATTTTGTAAACAAATTTGCAAGAATCTTCCTCGATAATCCCGGTTCATCACTCGGTATGGGTATCAACAGCGCAACCGATGCGCATACTCGTTGCGACCGTATTCTCTACGACCAGATTCTGCAGAAGACTATTCCCAACGGTGTTGTTCCGTGGGGCAATACCTTTGCCGATTCGCACAATATCACGGCTGTTAACGATGCTTATACAATGAGCTGGATGCCTGAGCTTACCGTTGAAGCTTTCCGTGAGTGCTACGAAAAGGGTCAGTTCTTCTCCGTTTCACACTTTTCAAACGGTGTTGAGCTTAACGGTATGGAGGAAATGCCCGGCTTTGTTGAGCAGGATGTATACGACTCAGAGTCATATTGGCTCGATAATACGCCTCAGGTTACACGAATCACCGTCGATCAGGATGCTGACACAATCACTGTTGAGGGTGTCAACGCAAATATCATCACCTGGGTTTCAAACGGTAACGTAATAAAGCGTGAATCCATTGAGGGTGGCACGGCAACACTCGACCTTCATAATGATGAGTTACTTGATGAGCCATATCTTTACGTCAGATTCTATCTTTCGGGTGATAACGGTATATGCTATGCAAATCCCATGGTTCTGAACGTAGAAGGTGAGCAGTTTGATCCCGTAGACGTTCCCAAAACGTATGATCTGCCTATGTTCCTTCGTGCTCTTGTAACGGTTCTCGATGTTGCATTTTTCAGATTGAATCCCATTGTCTGGATATTCAAATATTTCGGTCTCGGCTATAACCCGATAGAAAGACTGTTCTGGTAACATAATAAGAAGAAGGCGTCTGAACTTTTTCAGATGCCTTCTTTTTTAAAATTACTTATTGAATGGCTTTGAATAGGTTTCAGCCCATTTCATAACCTTTTTTCTGTTCCAGGTTTTCGGCATTGCCGCGCATGTTGCCGTAACTTGGGCTATCTCAGCGCCGCAGCCCATAATTTTTTTGAGCAGCTTTTTGTTGTTGAAAACGCTTTTTCCTTTGAGCATCAGATCGGGAGCGTCGAATTTAAACAGGTCAAAAAGACTTGTGAAATCTGCTGTCATGGTGATATTGTCTTCATTGAGAAGTCCGGAATCGAAACAGTAATCAAGCTCATCCGGTGTGAGCGAAAGAAGCAGATATTTTACACATTCCAGCGGTGCGAGACCCGCCCCGAGCTCTTTGTAGTATTTTACCTGATATTTCCAAAGCGTTTCCGCACTGTATGAGAGGCTTGCGTCGCCGGAAACCGTGTCGGCGAGCATCTTTGCTGCCTTAAGCGAGTTCGCAATTCCCGAGCCGATAAGCGGTACTGTCATAAACGCGCTGTCGCCGATTGCCGCATAACCGTCACCAACCATAACAGACAATGGGTGACGTACCGGGATTTCGACGAATTGACCGCCTCTGACTCTTTCTTTACCGAGCCTTGGTGAAGTTTCGCGCAGGAAATCTGCGTATTTCTCGAGCCATTCAAGAGTAAATTCTTCAAATTTACCTACGAGAAGGTCAGTATGCTCTTCTTCGGATGCTACCCAACTGACGCTTTTTTCACCGCCTGCAAACAGCATAACTCTGAATTTTGCCTCGACATCTTCGTCGCTTGCCTTGTTGTAAAATGCTCTGTAAATCGTAATTTTTTCGTTTCGTCTTACACGCTTTTCAATTCCCATTGAGGCGGGCAGATTCATTCTTACGGGCGAATTGATTCCGCAGGCGTCTATTACCAGATCAGCCTGAAAATCACCCTGTGAAGTTTTTATTCCCACAACTCTGTTGCCGAGTGTGAGCGGTGCGATAACCTCGCAGTCGTAAACGGTTTTTACACCGCATTTTTCTGCATGGGATATGAGGTGAGCATAGATGTCTTTTCGCTCCATTTTGATTTCGAGCTTATCCTTCGGCACGCGCTGTGTCAGCGACCTTTTTGCTGTCGGTGCAAAAAACGTCATGTGCTCTTTGTATTCGTATTTTTCCTTCGGAGGCATCGGTATTTCTGCAATACCGAGTGCGGCAGGTGCAAATATATCTGTCCAGTCGTATCCGAGTGTACCTTCAGACTTCTTTTCGTAAACCGTTACGTCAAAACCTCTTTTTGCGAGTAGTGCGGCAACCGCAATGCCGCCGTGTCCGAGTCCTGCAACTATTATTTTCTTGCCCATAATAACGTACCCCCTGTATATACATAATAGCAATTGTGCGGTTAATATCAAGTGTTTTGATGATTTTTATGACACAAATTGCATTTTCCTTCTGTTGAATATTGTATATTGCGGTTAAATACTGCCAACGCAAAAAAATTACGCAGTATACGCCTTCTCAGCGTTTTATTCTATTGACAGTTTGTGTAAAAAGTTATAAAATTAACAAGATAAGTTTGAAGTAGGAGTGTTCAAAAATGTCAGTAAAAAAACTTCAGTATTTTGCAGGCGGCAAGTGGTTTGATTCTTCCTGCGAAAAATATATGGACGTTTACAATCCCAGCACGGGCGAAGTCATCGCACAGACTCCCTGCTGTACAAAGGATGAGGTAAACGAAGCTATTGCCTGTGCTAAAGAAGCTTTCAAGACCTGGTCAAACGTCCCCGTTATGAAGAGGGTTCAGGTTGTCTTTAAGTTCCGCGAGCTTCTCGATGCACATATGGATGAGCTTACTGAAATCTGTGCAAGAGAGCACGGCAAGGTATGGAGCGAAGCAAAGGGCGATATTCTCAAGGTTAAAGAGCCTGTTGAGCTTGCTTGTTCCGCACCCTCACTTCTTATGGGTGAGAGCATGCGTGACACATCTACCGGTTACGACACAACTCTTTACAGAGAGCCTGTCGGTGTCTTTGCAGGTATTGTTCCTTTCAATTTTCCCGGTATGATTCCCATGGGTTGGATGTCACCGCTGTGTATTGTCAGCGGTAACACGATCGTTCTCAAAGCCGCATCAATGACTCCTATGACCTGTATGCGACTTGCTGAGCTCTGGCAGGAGGCAGGTCTTCCCGACGGTGTTATCAATATCGTTACTTGCTCCAGAAACGAAGCTGAAATCTTTATGGATCACCCCGACGTTAAGGGTATCACTTTTGTCGGCTCAACAAGCGTAGGTCTTCATATCTACTCAAGAGCTGCTGCAAACGGCAAGAGAGTTCAGGCTCTCTGTGAAGCAAAGAATCACGGCCTTGTTCTTGAGGATGCTGCTCTCGAAAGAAGCGCAAGAGGTATCATCAACTCATCATTCGGTTGCGCAGGCGAGCGCTGTATGGCACTTCCCGTAATCGTTGCACAGGAGAGCATAGCTGATGAGCTTGTCGGCTACCTTGTAAAGTTTGCAAAAGAGCTCAAGCTCGGTCCTGCATACGACAAGGAGTCAACTCTCGGTCCTGTTGTCACTGAACCTCACAGACAGTCAATTCACAAGTGGATTGAAAAAGGTATCGAAGAGGGTGCAGAGCTTGTTCTTGACGGCAGAAATCCCGTTGTTCCCGGTTACGAGAACGGCTTCTATGTAGGTCCCACGATTTTTGATCACGTTACAGAAGATATGACCGTTGGTCAGAGAGAGATTTTCGGTCCCGTTCTCTGCGTTAAGCGTGTTAAGGATTTTGAAGAAGGTCTTGCTGTTATGAACGCAAACCCCTTCGCTAACGGTTCTGTTATCTTCACACAGAGCGGCTATTACGCACGTGAGTTTGCAAAGAGAACAGACGGCGGTATGGTTGGTGTCAACGTCGGCATTCCCGTTCCCGTTGGCGTTTTCCCGTTCACAGGCCATAAGCAGTCATTCTTCGGCGATCTTCACTGCCTCGGTAAGGACGGTTTCCGTTTCTACACAGAAACCAAGGCTGTAACAACACGTTGGTTTGATGAAGAAGAAATGAAGGCAAAAACCGTCGACACGTGGGATGGCTCCGTAGGTGGCGGCGAATAAGTATAATGTTTCAACAACCTCCCTGCAGGGAGGTTGTTTTGTTTTAGCTTATTTCTTCTTTTTTGCAAGTCCCTGCGACACGGCAGGGAAGGCGTTATCCGTGTCATTTGTCGGCTGAATGTTGTACGTGCCGTATTTGTTAACGATGTCAAAAGAATCTTCTTTAATTTCGTTACGGGAAAGTTTTGCTTGCTTTTCCTCGTTGTGATTGTGTTTGATTGATATCACCCCTATGTATTTTCGTACTATTTTAGTCAATATACACATTGAAAAAATTTCATTCTGCGTTTATAATGCTGATTAGTGTTTTTTTGTTTGGGAGAGTTGGTTGAAATGAGTAAAACCAAAGAAAGTAAGGGTCTTAACGTAAGCGTTAAGTCTTACATAACAGCAATAGCCGTTATTCTTGCGTTGATGATTTTAACGTACGCAGTTACATTTGTTATTCCCGGCGGTGAATATGCGCGCATAGAGGTTGACGGCAAAGAAGTAATTGACCCTGCGCAGGATTTTTCTTTTGTCGACGGCAGCATATCGTTCGGCAAGTGGCTTGCTTCTCCCGTACTTGTGCTTGGCGCGGAAGGTGGCGGCACAATAATTGCAATTATTGCCTTTCTGCTTGTAATAGGCGGTGTTTTTACTGCGCTTGATGCAAGCGGTCTGATGAAATATATGCTTGATAAAATTGTTGCCCGTTTCGGTGCGGCAAAGTATAAATTGCTTGCGGTCGTAACGTTTTTCTTTATGGCTATGGGCGCATTTATAGGTTCGTTTGAAGAGTGCATACCTATGGTGCCAATTGTTGTTGCGCTGAGCATAAGTCTCGGCTGGGATGCAATGACGGGTATGGGCATGAGCCTTCTTGCTGTTGGTTGCGGCTTTGCATCGGGCGTGTGTAATCCTTTTACCGTAGGTGTTGCGCAGGAGCTTGCCAATCTTCCGATGTTTTCGGGTATCTGGCTTCGAATCGTCGCTTTTGCGGTAATTTATGTTATCCTCGTTCTGTATGTGTACTTCCACGCGAAAAAAGT
>JAZRRT010000202.1:0-17388 GCA_045650985.1 Acutalibacteraceae bacterium
TGGTTCTTATGATATCGATGATGAAGATGTTGGTACACAGTTCTTCCGCACAACTCACAACGCCCTCGGTACTACCGGTAACGCTAAGAACTATCGCGGCAACGAGATAATGAAGCAGGCAGGGGTTGGTGTATACCACGCCAGCGGCTTCTATGACTTCACCAAGTACACAGATACTTCGCTCAGAGCGGTTATCACTTTCCTTGCTCAGAATGACATTATCAATGCTGACATTCAGGCAAAGGCAAACAATTACAACATCGAAAACAAGACAGGTTTTAATATCGATTTCATTCCTGAAAATAACGGTGGTGAGCTTTACAACACACCCGCAACACAGCAGGATACAATCGAATCGATTTACGAACAACTTGTAACTGTTATCAATGCTCTCGAGCTTGTTAAGGCGGACACTGAAAACCTCAAGACTGACATTGCTGATGCTGACGGTATTATGCTCAAGGAAGAAATCTACGACCATGAGGCTGTCGATAACGGTGGTAATAATATCTGGAACGAATTTGTTGCAGCTCTTGAAAATGCTAACAACTTCAAGGATGTTACCGTTATCAACGAGAATCAGGTTCTTCAGGCAGAAGACAGACTTGAGAAGGCTATCAGGGCACTCGTACTCTACGTCGATAGTTTCGGTCCTACCGTAACAATCCACAACACACAGACCGACCTCAGCAAGTTCTATGCTGACCATGTAACAGAGCTCGGCAACACAATTGCTTCTGCAGATGATATGGTAACAGCTTCTTACATGGAGCCCGGTCTCGGCGGTTATACACTTTACGTATACACCAACAAGCTCAATCCGTACATCGTTGTTTCTCTTAAGGATACAACAAGCGTTCTCAACGCTGACGGTTCAACAAGAACGGTTACAGCTTCCAAGCCCGAAAAGATGACAGTATCTGCACAGGCTATGAGCGGCGTTTCCGCAAACGTTATCACACCTGTTCTTGACTCAGCTACCGGTATGCCCATCAGCTCTGTTTCTACAAAGCTTACAGGCGCAGCAACTGCCAGTGCACAGACAGCTAAGAACGCAGAGGGTACATATGATGCAGACTCTTCTGCATACATCATCCTCAATCCTCAGTTCAGCGATACAGACGGCGTACAGCAGGCAGCAGCTTACACAATCAATGCAACTGACTCCGCTGTTACAAAGGATGATGAATCAGGCGAAATTTTCAATAACGAAAACGGTGTTGCAAACTTCAACTATGCAAGTAATCCCGAGCTTATCGAAACAGAAAACGGCAAGATCACAGTATTTGTTTACTACATGAATTCTATGCCGGCAGACGGTTCCGACAGCGGACTTACAGCAGAAGGTACAGCTAACGGCACATCAATTCTCACTTATCGTGAGAACAAGGGCCTTAAAGACGATGAGTGGATTTCACTTTACGGCCTTCTCAGAAAGTTCAACGGCGCTGTCAGAAACTGGGAGTTCAGTGACATCAACTCTGACCTCAACAGTGGTGCTGTTTACGTTGATCCCACATTCGGTGAGAACAACTTCGGCAGCTTCATCTACAAGCTCGATCCCGCAGCAGCACAGGGCACTCTCGATTACGAGATTGCAAAGATCTACTTCGAGGAAGGTGCAGACGCTGCCAAGAATGCATTCATCAGTGCGCTCAATTCTAACAACGACTACATTGCCGCACTTGAAGCAGAGAGCAGAAATCCTGACTCAACCAAGTACGTATCCTTCGGTGCAGGCGACAACTACGACCAGCATCTCGCACACATCGACAACGGTACAATTCTGTTTGCTCACGTTGCAGACCGTTTCGGTAACGTATGTAACAGAATTATCGAGGTTAAGAATTACGATCAGATTAAGCCCGTGCTTACAGCTGACGGAGCAGGCGCTGTTACCGTTACAGAACCCGGCGGTTCAGGCGTAGCAAAGATTGACCTGTTCAATTACATGGGTACTCAGGGCAGCTCACTCTACATCGACTACCTGTTCGAGATGCTCCACGTTAACGATTTCACATACGTATCAGAGGATAACACCTTCACAATCAAGGCAGGCGCTGCAAGCGCAGGCAAGCTCTTCACAGTTGCTGTTACAGATAACGCCGGCAACGTCGGCTCCGTACCCGTAACTGCTGATGAGAACGGTGATATCGTTGTTACGGTAGTTGAAACGTTTGACAACGTTGCTGATTATGCAGCAAATTCAACCAACATCGATGTCAACACAGGCGAAGATCTTGAAGTAATCGAGTTTGTATTCAACAGCAGCGAAACAATCAAACTTAACTATGTTGAGCCCTCTTCAATTGTTAAGGCAGGTCCTGACGGCAACGTCTTTGCAAACAAGAAGAACGTACCGCTCAATATCACAACCAAGTCTGATGTCGAAGCAATTAAGCTTTACAACGTTGACACAAAGACAGAGGAAATCTGGACAGCTGACAACGCAACTGTTAAAGACAACGGCGACGGCACAAAGACATGGACAGTCAAGTACAATTTCACAGAAGGTGAATACAACTATATCGCAACTGCAAAGGTAGACGGCGAGTGGGAGACATTCGGTGTTGACTTCAGCTTCGAAGCTACAACAAAGAGCGTCATCGTCAAGCTTACCGTTGCAGGTATCGGTAAGATCAGATTCGGTTACAACGAAGGCAACTACTCCAACGTTCCCGTTATGTCTCAGAAGACTGTTCCCTACGGTTCAGTCGTAACTCTCGAGGCAGTACAGACTGAGGAAGGCTCTGACTTCTACTACTGGATCAACAACGGCTCCAACAGAATCATCAGCGCAGCTGAGACATATACGTTCACAGCCGTTTCTACAATGGATCTCACAACTCAGTTCACAACAAACGAATGCTTCGATAACGATAAGAGACTTGTTGTTTATGTAAATAACGCTGAAAACGTTATCGAAAACTTCGAGCTTGCAGAAGGTGAGGATTATACAGTTCCCGCAGCTCCCTCACTTCCCGAACACGTCTTCAAGAACTGGAGCATGACTAAGGAAGAGATTCTCGCAAGCGACGAAATGATGATTGTTGTAAGACCCGTTTACTCACTTGTTGTTAAGAACACAGTTACTCTCACTGAGGGTAACTGGACAACAACAGGCGCAGGCGTTTACGAGTCAGTTGACAACGAAAGAGCTGTTGTAACAATCAGCGCTTCCGCTGCAAACGATGCAGGTGCATCCTTCCTCTACTGGCTTGACGCTGAAACAGGCGACATCGCTTCATACAACAGAACTTACAGCTTCCACGCTATTAAGGATACAGAGCTTACACCCGTTTACGGTGATGCTTCTGCTGTTGTTCCCGCTCCTGTTGCAAGAATTTCAACAATCAAGTATGATGATAGCTCCAAGAAGGTTAACTTCTATGCAGAGCGTTCGATTCCTGCCGGTTATGAGCTTATTCAGACAGGCGTTATCGTAACAAAGACCGCTTCTGTCGGCAACGATGAGGCTGCATTTGTCCTCGATGCTGCCGGTGTAGGTAAGGGCGTTTCAAAGAGCACTGCAGCTAACGGTTTCTACACAGGTGCTGTTTCAGCAACCAAGGGTACAACCGTATATGCAAGAGCTTACGTCATCTATATGAATGCAGACGGCGATATCATCAATTCTTACAGCCCCATCGCTTCCTACACAGCATAAGCGATAAGGCGCAAACGCAAAAAAGCAGCTCACCCGCAAGGGTGGGCTGTTTTTGAGAGAGGAGAATTTCTTTGTACGAATTATCATTTTGGGTTAAGTTGTTTTACAGCTTTTTAAGATGGCTTATTGCTCTGATTCTCGGAATCAATATTGCAACTCCGTTGCCCGCATATAATTTTGAAGAGCCGCAGGGCGAAACTATGGACGTTACGGTTATGAGCTTTAACGTTTATATTGCAGGCGCAGGTAAGAAATCACCCGAAAACCGCGGCGCGCTTGTTGCAAAAACGCTGCGCAGTGAAATGCCCGATTCGTTCGGACTTCAGGAGGCTGACAAAGCCTGGGTTGACCGTGTCAGCGAAGCAATGCCCGAATATGCCTGGGTAGGTGTCGGCAGAGATGACGGCGCCGAGGGCGGTGAGTATTCGCCCGTATTTTATCTTAAGGATAAGTACAATCTTGTTGACAGCGGTACTTTCTGGCTTTCAGAAACTCCCGACACACCCTCAAAGGGTTGGGATGCAATGCTCAAACGCATTTGCACCTGGGCAATTCTTGAGGATAAGGAAAGCGGCGAGCAGTATGCTCACTTCAACGCACATATGGATCACCTCGGTGCACAGTCACGCGCAAACAGTGCAAAGCTTATTGCCGAAAAGACAAGTGCGCTCAATATTCCCGTTGTTGTCACGGGCGACTTTAACACGGATGAGGGCACAGAGCCTTATAACACAATGATTCAGAACGGATTTATGGATACGAAGTATGCCGCAGAAGAAACAATGTCTATGGGCACTTACCATAACTTCGGTATGAATGACGTTACAAAGGACGGCGCATCTCCCATCGACTTTATCTTCACAACCTACGGCAAAGCAAAGGTTGACAGCTATAAGGTGCTCGGAGATAAGGTTGACGGTGAATATTCTTCAGATCATTATCCCGTTGTTGCAAAAATCAGATTCAGCGATACGCCCATCGGCGAAACAGGTCTCAGAGTTATGTCGTTCAACCTCCGCTTCAAAGAGCCTCTTAAGCGCCTTCAGGATCTGACGGATGTTATCGCTTCCTCTCAGCCTGATATTATCGGCACGCAGGAGGGCACACCTGACTGGATGCACATACTCACAACCGAGTATGAAGGCGTTTACGGACATATCGGTGTCGGCAGAGATGACGGTGAAAACGAAGGCGAGCATTCTGCAATCTTCTACCGTCTTGATAAATACAGCGTTGTTGACAGCGGAACTTTCTGGCTGTCAAAAACTCCCGAAGTGCCTTCACGCGATTGGGATTCGGCATGTAACCGTATCTGTACCTGGGCTGTTTTTGAAAGCAAGGCAGACGGCAAGCAGTTTGCCGTGCTCAACACTCATCTTGACCACGTAAGCTCCGAAGCCCGTGTAGAGCAGATTAAGCTCGTCAAGGATAAGGCTGACAGCTTTGATATTCCCGTTGTTATTACGGGCGACCTCAACGCAACCGAGGAAGATCCCTCAATCACAACACTTTCTCAGGGCGGCTATTGGGATTCGCGCTATGCTGCTCCGATTACAGATGATTCGGGTACGTATAATGCCTACGAAGAGGGCAGAGACGATTACCCGCGTATTGACTACATTTTCTTCAACGACGGCTTTGCAGCAACAGAGTACAACGTTGTTGAAGGTGTATTCGCTTCGGACCATTTTGCAATTTACTCCGACCTTCTGTTTTCGGAGGGTCTCAAGTGAGCAGTCTTATTTTAGCTTCAGCTTCACCGAGGCGAAGGGAGTTGCTTTCACTTGCAGGCTTTGATTTTGACGTAATCACGGCTGACGTTGATGAGGTGCTCGATGCTTCTCTTGCTCCGTCACAGCTTGTGATGAGCCTTGCTTTTCAGAAGGCTTCCGCCGTTGCCGCAGACCACGGAGAAAGCACGGTTATCGGCGCAGATACCGTGGTTGTGCTTGACGGCAAGGTGCTCGGCAAACCGCACAGCTCCGATGAGGCGGCGGCAATGCTCGGCAGTCTTTCGGGCAGAACGCACGAGGTTTATACGGGTGTCTGCCTTATAAAAGGCGATAAGGTTCACAGCTTTTTTGAGTGTACGAAGGTTATGTTCTATCCGCTTGAAAAAGAGCTTATTGAAAGCTACGTCGCAAGCGGTGATTGCAATGACAAGGCAGGCTCGTACGGCATTCAGGGCAAGGGCTGTGTTCTTGTCAAAGGCATTGAAGGCGACTACTTTAACGTTGTCGGTTTCCCCGTTGCACGCTTCTGCCGTGAAATAAAAGCTTTCGCTTGACAAAAAGTATAAAAGAATATATAATGCAATCCGTAATTTGAAATTGAGTTTCAGTTTCAAATTACGGATTTTTTTCGTGGAGATAAAAAATGTCAGAGTATAATACAAAACAGCGCGAAGTGCTGTTGAGATTTTTTAATGATAATAAGCATCGGCATTTTACTGCGGCTGAAATTGAGCTTGAGCTTGCCGCCCGCGGCGAAAAGCTCGGCAAAGCAACGCTGTACCGCAGGCTCGATCGGCTTGTGGATGAGGGCGTCGTGCGCCGCTTTGTTGCGGATGATGCAAGGGTAAGCTGTTACCAGTTTGCAGGCGGTGACGAATGCAAAAACCATTACCATCTCAAATGCCTCAGGTGCGGTGAGCTGCTCCACGTTGAGTGTGATTTTCTTGATGAAATGGGCAGTCACGTGCTTGAACATCACGGCTTTATTGTCGATACACAAAAAATAACTATCTGTGGAGTGTGTGAAAAATGCGCAAAGGCATAAAAATTTTGTCGCTTTTGCTTTGTGCAGTGCTGTTTGCAGGCTTGGCTGCCTGCAGTCAGGGCGACGTGAATAATAACGAAAACGGTAAGCTGAGCGTTGTGTGTACGCTGTTTCCGCAGTATGATTTTGTGCGCGAAATAGCAGGAGACAAGGCTGAAATCACCTTGCTTCTTACCCCCGGCACGGATAGCCACAGCTACGACCCGAGCCCTGCCGATATGGTAAAAATCAGCGGTTGTGACCTGTTTATTTATACGGGCGCAACTATGGAAGCGTGGGCAGAAAACATAGTCAGCACACTTGATGAAAGCGTTACCGTGCTCAGTTTGTCTGCGCCGCATTCTCAGGAAAACCACGCTGAGCACGATGGCGGAGAGCACGACCATTCGGCAGATCCGCATATCTGGACTTCGCCTGTAAATTCAATGGAGATAGTGAGGCAAATTTGCGCAAAACTTTGCGAAATTGACGCTGAAAACGCATCTTTTTACAAAACCAACGAACAGACATATCTCGATAAACTGACCGCTCTTGACGGCAAATTCAGGGCTGTGGCAGATTCTGCACAGCACAAAACCGTTGTGATGTGTGACCGTTTTGCAATGGTTTATTTCTGCGAAGAGTACGGCCTTGACTATATTGCGGCTTTCGATTCGTGCACATCAAATACGGAGCCGAGTCCTGCCGTGCTTGTGAAAATAGTGAATGAAGTCAAGAGCAAAAACATTGCTGCCGTTTTCTGTGCAGAGCTGTCCAACCGCAAGGTTGCGGATGCGGTTGCAGAGCAGACGGGTGTCAAGGTGCTCGAGCTTCATTCGTGCCATAATCTTTCGGCGGACGATTTTAACGCAGGCGAAACCTATCTTACGCTTATGGAAAGAAACCTTGCCAATCTTAAAACCGCACTGGGTGTTGAATAATGGAAAATTTAATTGAAGTAAAAAATTTAACAATGAGCTATGAGCGCGAAGAGGTGCTTCATTCCGTCAGCTTTTCGCTTGGCGAGGGTGAATGGTTGAGCATTGTCGGCGAAAACGGCTCGGGCAAAACAACCTTGCTCAAGGGCATTGCAGGTCTGCTTCCGCTCAAGAGCGGCAGCATTGATTTCGGCGGCGGTCTTACACGCAAGGGAATAGGCTACCTGCCGCAACAAACGGCTGTGCAGCGCGATTTTCCTGCCTGCGTGCACGAGGTTGTGCTCTCAGGCTGTACGGGCGGCGCACGTCTTCTGGGTATGCGCTCGCGCGCTGACAGGCAGCGTGCTCACGATGCCATTCATATGTTGGGCATCGAGCATATTCACCATAAACCCTACTGTGATTTGTCGGGCGGTCAGCAGCAGCGTGTGCTTCTTGCCCGTGCACTGTGCGCAACGGAAAAACTGCTTATTCTCGATGAGCCTGTAACGGGTCTGGACCCTATTGTTTCTGCCGAGCTTTATGAATCAATCGCAAAGCTTAACAGAGAAAATAAAATTGCGGTCATTATGGTATCACACGATATTGCCGGTGCAGTAAAATACTCTGACAAAATTCTGCACATAGGCAGAGGCGTTGAGTTTTTCGGCACAACGCAGGAATATCTCGCGTCTGACCTGGGCAAGCGCTTTGCGGGCAAATAATAAAAACAACAAGCCAACACAGAAACTGTCTGTGTTGGCTTGTTTTCTGCTGTGTGCAGTTCAGTTTTATTTTGTTTCGAAAGAGTTGCAGTCAACACACTCGGGCATTGTGGGGTTAGCCTCGTGTGTGCCGATTGAAATAGTGTCAAGTGTGCAGTAGTTGGAGCCTGTGCAATGGTACTTGCACTGTGAAACGCTGCAACGGATGCACTTGTTTTCCTTATTGCATTTCATTTTAAATCACCTCCGCACATTTAGTTTAGCCGTGCGGAGGTGATATATTCAGCTTTTTTGCGAGTCGAAAGAATTTGTCAGCGCGCTGACGGAAACCTTATCTTTGAAAAAAGAGAGCGTACCCGAAAGTCTGTCAGACGGCGTCGGATTCCAATGCGACGGTGGTGCGGGATTTATTCCGATTTTATTAAGCAAAGGAGTTATTGCCTTGAAACGGCGCTCAAAGCCTTGCAGACTGAGGTTCTTTTTCTCGCTCCAGCCAACCTCCGCAACGGCGGCAAAGCGCGGGAAAAACATATAACAAAGCTTGTCAAAATCGCAGATGTACTCTGTCCATATCGGTACTTCAACTCCGATTACGTGCTTTTGCATAACGGGTGCAATTCCCTTGAGAATCGGGTCGAAACCGTAGGTCTTTTTAAGCGGTGTCATAAAATACGGGTAGTCGCAGTAGTAGTGGTAAAAATCGCTGACGATAACCTTGCCTGCGCGGTTTGCGTGGCGTACGCTGTGATTTTTTCTGTCCATCCACATCTGCGCTGTTGTGTCGCGGTCGGTGTTGCCGCCTGCAAGGCTTTCGTTCCAGACGGTTACCTTTTTGCCTATGCTTTTGAGGAAGGCTGTTACCTTTTCGGTAAAGTCTGCCTGAAGAGCGGCATAGCTGTCTGTTCCGAGTTCGTTCAGTTTTTCTTTGCAGACGGGGCATTCTTTCCAGCGGGTGAATCTTACCTCGTCACCGCCGATGTGAAACCTTTCTGACGGGAACAGCGAAATAACCTCGTCGAGAAGTTCGTATACAAACTCAAGCGTTTTTTCGCTTCCTGCGCAGAGCACGTCTTCGAAAATACCTTGCTTTGTCTGCACGGGAATCTGCTCTTTGCGGCAGGAGAGATGAGGGTAAGCGCTTATTATTGCCGTTGTGTGACCGGGCAGATCAATTTCGGGCACAACGTCAATGAAGCGGTCTTTGCAATAATTCACAATCTCTTTTATTTGCTCTGCGGTGTAGTAACCGCCGTAGCGCACGCCCGTGTGCATCGAGCCGAAATCGTCACTTTCACGCCACGAGCCTTTTTCGTTGAGAAGCGGAAATTTTTTGCTCTCGATTCTGTAACCCTGGTCGTCGCTCAGATGCCAGTGCATCGTGTTGAGCTTAAGCAGTGCGGCGGCATCGACAAGCTTTTTTATTTCGTCCGTTGTCTGCATATGTCTTGCGCTGTCGAGCATAAATCCGCGGTAAGAAAAAGCGGGTTTGTCTTGGATTTCCATACAAGGAACGGAAGAGTAAAGCCTGAGCTGTTCAAGTGTTTTTTCAGCGTAAAAAAGACCTGCTTCGGTCTGAGCGCTGAGTGTGATTCGGTTGAGTGAAGCATTGATTATGTAGCCTTCGTCACCGAGAGAAGCGTCGGTTATTATTTCTTTTCGGATTTCTGCATTTTGTTTTACGTTGCCGTCATAATAAGTAACACGGCTCGGAACAGGTACGATATGCATTTGTAAACCCTCCTTATGTATGGGGATTTGAATCCCCGTGTTAAAAGCCGGGCTATTCGGCTGAGTCGTTGTTGTTTGTGGTGACAACCGTTGCGCCTTCCGCATCCGTGCGGAACAGCAGTGAGATGCACCAGATACCTGCAAGGGCAACAAGCGTGTAGATAATACGGCTGGCAATTGATGCCTGACCGCCGAAAATCCAAGCCACGAGGTCGAACTTGAAAAGACCTATACTGCCCCAGTTGAGTGCGCCGATAACTACCAGCGCAAGCGATATTTTATCCAACATTTTACTCACCCCTTTTTACCGTTTGTACGGTCGGTATTATCTTAACCGAAGGTGAGCGGAATATTCATAATTTTTTATGCGTTTGCCATTGCGGAAACGGCTTTTCTGAGCAGCTCAACAGGTTCGTCACCGGGCAGAATTTTGATTGCGATATAAGGCTTTGCACCCTTTGCGACAATCGAAGCGCGCTTGCCCATTGTTGTGATAAGTGCGGCAACCTTGCTCATATCGGGACGCTCGAGATAGAGGTGAAGCACCTTCATCTTCTGACCGATTTCGTAAATGCCGAGCTGTGCGGCGGAATTGCGCAGCAGAGAAACGTTGATAAGCCCCGTTACGCTCGGCGGCGGGTCACCGAAGCGGTCTATAAGCTCGTCAAGCACGTCGTCTGCATCCGCCTCATTTTTGATGTCTGCAATTCTGCGGTACATCGCGAGCTTCTGCGGCACGTTTGAAATGTACTTTTCGGGTATGTGCGCATCAACTCTCAGGTCGATAATACATTCTTTTGTCGGCTCGGTCGGCTCTTCGCCCTTCTCTTCGCTTATTGCTTCGCCGAGAAGCTTTACATACATTTCGTAGCCGACAGCCTCCATGTAGCCGTGCTGTTGCGCTCCGAGAACATTGCCCGCACCTCTCAGCTCGAGGTCGCGCATGGCAATTTTGAAGCCGCTTCCGAATTCGGTGAATTCTCTGATTGCTTCAAGTCTGTGCGTTGCAATATCGCTGAGCTCTTTGCCGAGTGAGAAGGTGAAGTAAGCGCTTGCTCTGCGTGAGCTTCTGCCTACACGTCCTCTTATCTGGTGAAGCTGTGCAAGTCCCATACGGTCGGCGTTTTCAATTATCAGCGTGTTGGCATTCGGCACGTCAACGCCTGTTTCGATTATCGTTGTGCAAACAAGCACGTCTGCTTCGCCCTCAATCATCTGTTGCCAGACGTCGCTCAGCTCATCCTCGCTCATCTTGCCGTGGCCGATTACTATTTTGGCATCAGGCAGAGCGTCGTGCAGTTTTGCCGCGCATCGCTCAATATCGTCAACCCTGTTGTGCAGGTAATAAACCTGACCGCCTCTGCGGATTTCACGGTCGATTGCCTGCGTAATTATGTCAAGGTCATATTCAATAACATAGGTCTGCACGGGATGTCTGTCCATAGGTGCTTCTTCAAGCGTGGACATATCTCTGATGCCTGACATTGCCATATTGAGAGTTCGCGGTATCGGCGTTGCGGAAAGCGTGAGCACGTCTACGGCAGGGTAGAGCTCCTTTAGCTTTTCCTTCTGCTCAACGCCGAAGCGCTGCTCCTCATCAATAATTACAAGACCGAGATCTTTGAATTTGATGTCTTTTGAAATAAGTCTGTGTGTGCCTACGATGATTTCAAGCGAGCCTCTGCGCAGGTTGGCAAGAATTTTTTCCTGCTCCTTCGGTGTGCGGAAACGTGAAATCATATCGCAGTCAATCGGGAAAGTATCGAAACGTTTTTTGATTGTCTGGTAGTGCTGCATTGCAAGAAGTGTTGTCGGCACGAGAATTGCACACTGTTTGCCGTCGGCAACGCATTTGGATGCCGCACGCAGTGCAACCTCCGTTTTGCCGAAGCCTACGTCACCGCACAGAAGTCTGTCCATCGGATGCGGTTTTTCCATATCACGTTTGATTTCGGCAATACAGCGAAGCTGGTCATCCGTTTCTTCAAACTCAAACCTGCGCTCAAAATCGTTCTGCATATCAATATCGGGCGAGAAAGCGTGACCCTTGATGTTGAGACGCTTTGAGTAAAGGTTGATAAGCTCTGCCGCCATATCTTTAACGCTTGAGCGGACCCTTGAACGTGTTCTGCTCCAATCGTCGCTGCCGAGCTTATTGAGCGAAACTGTTTTTGTTTCACTGCCGGGGCCGATATATTTCGTAACAAGGTCAAGCTGTGTGACAGGCACGTAAAGCACACCGTCTTTGGCATACTTTATCTTGATGTAATCCTTTATCATACCGTCGGCATTCAGGCTGTTTATGCCGTCAAATATGCCGATGCCGTGCGTTGCGTGAACAACGTAGTCGCCCCTGTGCAGCTCATCAAGGCTGTTGAAGGTCTGACCTTTGTTTTTCTTCTTTGTTTTTCTGAGCGATCCGAGGTTTGCCTGACGTGAGCCGTAGGTGATTACGAGCGCCTTTGCGGCATTATACTCAAAGCCGAATGAAAGGCTGCCGTTGATTACGCTGACACAGCCTGCGGGATATTCCTTTGGCTCAACGGGGAAATACATTGCCGTTACGCCCTCATCCTGAAGCTCTTGTGCAAGTGATTTTGCCGCTTTTTCGGTGCCTGCAAATACAACTGTGCGGTAGTTTTTGGATATTGCGGGGCGCACGTCTTCTATAAGGTCGCTCAGTTGACCCGTCCATGCGGGAATCTGACGCGCCGAAACGGTTACAAGGTTTTTGACGGGCGTGTCAAAACTTCCTCGCGGCAGATTGTCAAAATAGAGCGCGTGCTTTTTCTCATATATGCCGGTAAGCTCTTCAAAGCTGATTGCAAACCTGTCCATACCCTTGGAGAGCACGCCCTCCTCAAACATCGCTTTTATATCCTCGAGGAGAATCTTCTCGCTTGCCTGAGCGTGAGTTTTTACCGCCGAGGTTTCGCAGACGACGAGCATATAGCCCTCTGCGTGCTCAAAAATTGTTGAGCCGCCGTTGCCTAAAAGCGGCATATATCTGTCGAGCGATTCTATTCTGATACCGTTGCGAATTTTTTCAATATCCTCATCGAGCAATGCCTTTGCTTTGGCTGAGCCTTTGCCGCGCAGAGTAGCCTTGTGCGCTTCGATAATTCCGATGAGTGATTCGGGGGTTTCGTAGAGGATTGCCGTTGCGGGTGTGATAAGCACCTGACCTATCTGCTCCGTGCGGCGCTGAGTGTCGGTTTCAAAATAGGCGATGCTGTCAACCTCTTCTCCCCACATCTCAATTCTTACGGGGTATTCCAGCGAGGGCGGGAAAATATCGATAAGACCGCCTCTGATTGCAAACTGACCTCTGCCTTCGACAAGCTCGCATCTGGTGTAGCCTGCGGCAACAAGGTCGTCCGAAATCATATCCAGCGGAATTTCACTGCCGACCTCGATAACCATTGTGTTTCTGCGCAGTATATGCGGCTCGATTGTAAGCTGAAGTGCCGCCTCAACGCTCATTACAACAACGTCAACCGTTTGCTGTGCCATTGATGAAAGTACGCCGAGTCTGCGCTGTTCATAATCGCGTGAATGAGCCTGAGTGGGGCGGAAGCTGAAATCGCCTGCAGGGTACAAAGCGGCGGCAGTGCCCATAGAGATAAGGTCATCCCTGAGTTTTGTCGCCGAGTTTTCGTCGGGCGTTATGATGAGCGCACGGCGTTTCTTTTCCTCGCAGAGTGAGTGTATAAAATGTGCTTTGTGGATATGCGAAAGCCCGAGCACACCCATAGGCAGTTGGTTTTTGTCAACCGCACGGGAGAGCTCGTCATATTCGAATAATCCCTTTGTAAACTGTGTGATGCCTGACATTTTTCCTCCTGAAAAAACGTAACGGTTTTGTTTGTGAAAACTGCCGCAGTAAACGGCGAAAGGCAGGGAATAGCGTTACCTACCCCCTGCAAGATGTTTTTTTGCGGTCAATGGCTGAATTTGCTCATTGCCTGGTCGATTTTTCCGTCTGTCATATATCCGAGTGCGTCGCAGGCTTTTTCCATAGCTTGCTTCACAGACGGAATTTCATCCTTTGAAAAATTTGAAAGCACGTAATCGGCAAGGTCAAAATCCTCGTGCGGCTTGTTGCCGACACCGAGCTTGATTCTGGGAAAGTTGTCACTTCCGAGGTGCTGAATAATGCTTTTGATTCCGTTGTGTCCGCCTGCGCTTCCCTTGCGCCTGATGCGAAGTGAGCCGCAGGGCAGGGAAATATCGTCAAAAATTACGATTACGTTTTCGGGCGGAATTTTGTAAAATTTGCAGGCTTCACCGACAGCCTCGCCGCTGAGATTCATAAAAGTCTGCGGCTTCATCAGCAGACAGCGGTGACCGCCTATATCGGCTTCGCCTACCGTTGATTTGAACTTTATTTTGTTTATCTTTGCGTTTAGCTTGTCTGACAGCAGGTCCATACACAGCCAGCCTGCGTTGTGGCGGGTTGTTTCATACTGTCTGCCGGGATTGCCCAGACCTACGATAAGGTATTCAGGGCCGCCGGAATAAGCTTTTTTTCCGAATATCATACGTTGTCTTTTTCCTTGTCTTCTTTTGTCTTTTGTTCAAGCTTTCTGAGCCATTGGTTGGCGGCTTTGAGTGTGTAGAAGGTGTGCATTTCCTTCCTCGGGAAACGCGCCATATAGCTGAGCACTCTGTTACGCTCCGCGTGGGGATAATTCCACGTTCTTTTAAGCTCGTCGCGGCGTATGACTTCGGGGCAGTCCTCAGGCATATCCGGTCGCGGCTTTGAATGGTATTTGATGCGCCTTTTTGCAAGGTTTGCAAAGCAGGTCGGGCGTGAAATGTCCATAAATATCACGCAGTCTGCTGCAAGAAAACGTTCCTTGAGTGTTGAGCCGTAGTTGCCGTCAAGAATCCATTCGTCACCCGAAGAAAGCTTTCTGACTTTTTCAAGCCATTGTTCACGCGGTGTGCCGTGCCATCCCGGCTGCCAGAATTCGGCATCAAGATGTATGAGCGGCAAACCGAGAATTTCTGCAAGCTTTGTTGAAAATACGGTTTTTCCGCTTCCGCAGTTACCGATTACAATAATCTTTTTGCAGTTTCTTACGCCCATAAATATAACCTCTGTTCCCTTTTTGTTTTGTGAAGCAGGGGAATTGCATTTTATACGTTGAATCTGAACAGAACGATGTCGCCGTCCTGCATAACGTATTCTTTACCTTCGCTTCGGACAAGGCCTTTTTCTTTTGCGGCTGTCATTGTGCCGCAAGCCATAAGGTCGTCAAATGCGACAACCTCTGCGCGGATGAAACCTCTTTCAAAGTCGCTGTGGATTTTGCCCGCTGCCTGCGGTGCTTTCGTGCCGCGCTTGATTGTCCATGCTCTGACTTCGGGCTTGCCTGCCGTGAGGTAGGAGATAAGGCCGAGCAGGTTGTAGCTGCGCTGAATGAGAAGGTCAAGTCCGCCTTGCTCAATGCCGAGGTCGGAGAGGAACATTTCTTTTTCTTCTTTGTCCAATGATGCAATTTCAGCCTCAAGCTCTGCACAGATGGGAAGCACCTCTGAGCCTTCGGCTTTTGCAATTTCGCAAACCTTGACGTAGCCTTCGTTTTTGTCAAGACCGTCAACAAAGTCCTCTTCGCTCATATTGCAGGCGTAGATGACGGGCTTTGCCGTAAGAAGTGTGGACTGAGAGAGAATCTCTTTTTCGTTTTCATCGCACTCAATGTTGCGTGCGGGTGTACCGCTTTCAAGCTCCTCTTTTACGCGCTTGAGGAATTCAAGCTCGCCTGCAAGCGTCTTGTCGCCCTTCATAGCCTTTGCCGTGCGGTCTATGCGGCGCTCAATCATCTCTATGTCGGAGAAAATCAGCTCAAGGTTGATTGTTTCGATGTCGCGCATCGGGTTGATGCTGCCGTCAACGTGAATGATGTCGTCGTTTACAAAGCAGCGTACGACGTGAACGATTGCGTCAACCTCGCGGATGTTTGCGAGGAATTTGTTGCCGAGACCTTCGCCCTTTGATGCACCCTTTACAAGACCTGCAATATCGACAAATTCGATAACGGCGGGTGTGTATTTGTCGGGGTTATACATTTCGGCGAGCTTGTCAAGTCTGCTGTCAGGTACGTTGACAACGCCGATGTTCGGCTCAATTGTGCAGAAGGCATAGTTTGCCGACTGTGCGCCTGCGTTTGTAATTGCGTTGAAAAGTGTGCTTTTGCCTACGTTGGGTAAGCCTACGATACCGAGTTTCATATTGTTTCACCTATCCTGAATAATATTAGTCCATTTTAACCCTATAATTATATATGCTTTTAAATAAAAGTTCAAGTATATTTTGATATTTTGCGGCAGAGCGGTAGCATTGACAACAGGAGATGATTTGTTATATTATAACAGTGTATACTTATTAGGTGGCGATTTTTATGAAAATGAGACCTGAACACGAAAAAAAGGCGGTTGCGGTGCTTGGCGGCGTTGCTCCTTTTTCCTCTCTTTCCCCTAAAAGGCTTGAGCAGTTGGTCGGCGGTGACGGCGTAATTCTCAAAGAGTTTTCCGTAGGACAGCAGGTGTTTCCCTGCCGCAGCGTAAGCGATGCGGTTGCCGTGCTCCTCAGCGGAGAGTGTCGCACTCTGGCGGATAAAACCATCGTTTCCGTTGAGCGCGAGGGTGCGCTTTTCGGTGCGTCAAGCGTTTACTCAAAAGGTGCTGTAAAGCTCAGGAGTGAGGCGGCTTCAGTCTGCCGTGTGCTCTTCATCGGCTACGATGCCGTCGATATGCTTATCGAAGAAAGCTCCGATTTTGCGCGCGGATACATCGCCCTGCTGAGCGAAAAAATATCGGCGCTCGAAGCTCAGGTACGCAAAGGCTCAACGGACAGAGCGGTCGGCATTTTGGCGGAGTATCTTCTTTCCCGCCCCCGCAACTCAAAGGGTGAGGTTTCGCTGCCGCAGGATATGCTCAGGCTTGCAAAACAGCTCGGTCTCGATAAAAACGCTCTCTTTAAAGCGGTTGAAGCGCTTAATTCCGAAGGATCAATCGTGTTTAACGGCAGTGCCGTATGTATTACGGACGAGGAAAAGCTGAAAAAGCACGCATAATTTTACATTGTCGGCGCAAAACACTTTATTTTTATTAAATAATAGAGTATAATATAATGTCAGATGCATAAGTTTAACATAAGGAAGGTAAATCAATGTCTATTTTTACGAAAATATTCGGCGACTACTCAAAGAAAGAGTTAAAGAGAATAACTCCTCTCAAGGATAAGGTGCTCAGCCTTGAAGCTGAGTATGCCCGTCTGAGCGATAAGGAGCTTCAGGCAAAAACACCTGAGTTCAAATCAAGACTCGAGAAGCGCGAAACCCTCGACGATATTCTGCCCGAGGCATTTGCCGCCTGCCGTGAGGCTGCGTGGCGTGTGCTCAAGCAGAAGCATTATCCTGTTCAGATTCTCGGCGGTATCGTGCTCCATCAGGGCAGAATTGCCGAAATGAAAACCGGTGAAGGTAATACGCTTACAACAACTCTTCCCGCTTACCTTAACGCACTCAGCGGCAAGGGTGTTCATATTGTTACCGTCAACGATTATCTTGCTCGACGCGACTCGGAG
>JAZRRT010000203.1:0-11345 GCA_045650985.1 Acutalibacteraceae bacterium
TCTATGCGCTAAAAAATGCAGATGTGATTACCGAGTTGCCGATGACTTGTTATCGCGAAACATCGGATTCTTACAAAGCAGTACCTTTTATTCAGATAATTCTTCACGGAATCGTTGAATTTTCTTATGACGGTATAAATATGACTGAAGATGAGAAAGTATCTGTGCTTCGTTGTATAGAATACGGTGCTGTGCCGGGATACGTAGTAACCAACAATTCACTTGATGAGAGTGAGGCGTATGCTGAAACCTTCTTGGTTGATAACTGGCTGAATCTTATGTATGATTCTTACTCGTCTGTTGGTGAAACATTAAATGATCTGAGGGGTTCAAGAATTACCGATCACTATATGGTTTCTGACGGTGTTTATTGCACGGAGTATGAGTCTACAACCCGTATTTACGTCAATTATTCTGATGAACCCGTTACGGTCAGCGGTATTACGGTTGACCCGATGAGTTCCTTCAGAGTCAATTAAAATATTTAATAATTAGTTAAATTTCCTTTAACCCCCTTTACTTATATGCCTTTATAAAGTAAAATAACAAGGATAAAGTATCATTTATGAAAGGGTGAGCAGAAATGGGCACTGTTTATAAGCGAATTTTGCTTAAAGTCAGCGGTGAGGTTCTTGCCGGCGAGAAAGGACACGGTATTGACAACGAAATGACTTTGTCAGTCTGCCGTGTAATTAAAGAATGTTGTGAGCTCGGTGTTCAGGTTGGTGTTGTTGTCGGAGGCGGTAACTTCTGGCGCGGCAGATCAAGCGAGAATATGGACAGAACAAGGGCTGACCATATAGGTATGCTTGCAACTGTTATGAATTCTCTCGCACTCGGCGATGCACTTTCGCAGCTTGGTGTTGATGCAAGAGTTCAGACTTCACTCACTATCCCTCAGATTTGTGAAACTTACAATAAGGATGCAGCCGTGCGTCATCTCGAAAAGGGCAGGGTAGTCATTTTCGGCGGCGGTACCGGTTGTCCTTTCTTCTCAACAGACACAACTGCGGCACTTCGCGCAGCAGAAATCGGCGCTGAGGTTTATTTCAAGGCAACAAATGTTGACGGCGTTTACGATAAGGATCCCAATAAGTTTGACGATGCCGTCAAGTATGATGAGCTTACTCATACTGAGGTTCTTGCTAAAGGACTCAAGGTTATGGACAGCACAGCTTCTTCCCTCTGCCGCGAAAACGGCATTGCAATTCTTGTATTTAACCTTAATGACCCCGAAAATGTACTCAGGGCTGTTAAGGGTGAAACAATAGGCACAATCGTAAAAGAATAAACGTAAGGAGAAATTACCATGAAAACAGTATACAGCTATGCAGACGAAAAAATGACAAAGACAATCAATGCTCTTAAGAATGAGTATGCTTCAATCAGAGCAGGCAGAGCGTCCGCTGCCGTTCTTGATAAAATAAGAGTTGACTATTACGGCACACCCACACCGGTAAACCAGCTTGCAGCTGTTTCCGTTGCCGAGGCAAGAATCCTTACAATTCAGCCTTGGGACAAGAGTGTTCTCGGCGCTATTGAGAAGGCTATCCAGACATCTGACATCGGTATCAATCCCCAGAATGACGGTACGGTTATTCGCCTTACTTTCCCGCCCCTCACAGAGGACAGACGTAAGGAAATTGTAAAGTCTATCCGCACAACTGCTGAAGAGTCGAAGGTTGCTGTCCGTTCCATCCGTCGTGATTGTATGGATAAGCTTAAGAAGATGGAAAAAGCTTCTGAAATTACTGAAGACGACCTCAAGGAAGGCGAGAAGCAGATTCAGGATAAGACTGATAAGTACATCAAAGAAGTTGAGTCAATTTTGGCCGGCAAAGAAAAAGAAGTAATGGAGATCTAAAATGAGCATTGTGTTACCAAGCCATATCGGATTTATTATGGACGGTAACGGCCGCTGGGCTACCTCAAAAGGCTTGTCCCGTTCAGAAGGTCATATTGCAGGCGCTGATACATTCCGCAGAATTTGCGAGTATGGTTGCGACCTCGGTATCAAGAGTATGACTTTTTATGCTTTTTCTACTGAGAACTGGAAACGTCCTCCTCAGGAAGTTGCTGCTCTTATGAATATTTTCCGTGACTACCTGCTTGAAGCTCAGGAGAGAAAAGCGGAAAATGAGCAGAAGGGTATGCATATGCATTATATGGGCGAGCGTGAGGGTATGCCGCAGGATATTCTCGATTTATTTGACACGGCAGAAAGCGAATCAAGCTCCAAGACTCGAACCAAAGTCAATATCGCCGTAAATTATGGCGGCAGAGCTGAGATTCTTCACAGTGTCAAAAACATTGCTCAACGCGTAAAAGACGGTGAGCTTAACCCTGAGGATATTACCGAGGATATGATTTCCGACGGTTTATATACCGCCGGTCAGCCCGAGCCCGATATTATTGTGCGCCCCAGCGGTGAGCAACGTATCTCCAATTTTATGATCTGGCAGTCAGCTTATTCCGAGTTTTGGTATACAGATAAGTTGTGGCCCGATTTTACTACTGATGATTTTGATAAGGTGATTGAGGATTATTCCCGTCGCCACAGACGCTTTGGCGGTGTCTGAGAAATTAGGTGATTTTATGAAAAACAGAGTTCTGTTTGGTATCTTATTCGGCTTGCTCGGTATAGCTATTGTTGTTTTTCCGTTCTGGCCATCTCCGCTTGCAGATATTATAGTTTTTGCGGCGACTCTTACAGCTGTTTACGAGCTGATTAAGAGTATCGGTGTCAAAAATAAGGCAGTTTATGCTTTGTCTCTGATTTTCTCTGCTTTGGTTATATGTTATCACAGTTATCTGCCGCTATTGGAAGGCGTTAATATTCCGCTTCTTCCGATACTTACGGTCTACTTTATTGTGATGCTGCTGATGATTGTTATAGATTTCGGCAGAACGAAGTTCGAACATATCGGCTTGTCAATTATTTTTTCTCTCGTTATGCCTACGTCAATTTCGTGTTTCCTGCGTATGCGTAATATGGTAGTTGATTACGACAGCCTTACTCCCGGTCATTTCAGGTTCCTTATCTGGTTCTGTCTGGGAAGCGCTGTATTTGCTGATACGTTTGCTCTGTTTACTGGACTTAAGTTCGGCAAGCACAAGCTTTGCCCGAGGGTCAGCCCCAAAAAGACAGTTGAAGGCGCTATCGGCGGTGTTCTTGGCTCTTTTGCCATCAACATTATTGCTCTTTTTGTATGTAATTGGCTGTGCTACAATGATTTCCCGATTCCGTTCTGGTTTATGGCAATTCTTTCATTTGTCACACCTGTAATCAGTATTTTCGGCGATCTCATTGCTTCAACTATCAAACGTAACTACGGCATTAAGGATTTCGGTAACATTATTCCGGGACACGGCGGTGTTATGGACAGACTTGACAGCATAGGAATAGTTGTTCCGTTCGTTTATGTCGTACTTTATTTCTCTCTCCGCATATTTTCAATAAGTTGATTTTACGGCGAAGTTAGCTTTATAAAAGCAGCTTCGCCTTTTTGAAAGGGTAGAAGAAAATGTCAGATAAGATAATTTCTGTGCTCGGTTCTACCGGTTCTATCGGCGAGCAGGCGCTTGACGTAGCGCGTATGCACGGTTACAGAATAAATGCACTGACTGCATCAAAAAATACTGATATAATTGAGAAACAAGCCCGCGAATTTAAACCAAAAATGGTTGCAATGGCTGATGAAAAAGCCGCCGCAGAGCTGAAAATCCGTCTTGCTGATACCGATATCAGGGTGCTTTCGGGTGTTGAAGGTGTCAGTGAATGCGCATCGGATAACAGTGATGCAATTGTTCTCAACAGCATTGTCGGTATGGCGGGTCTTGTGCCTACACTCAGCGCTGTTGAAGCAGGCTGTAAAATAGCTCTTGCCAACAAAGAAACCCTTGTAGCAGGCGGCAAGCTTGTGATGAATAAAGCAGCACTCAATGGTGTTGATATTCTTCCCGTTGACAGTGAACATTCAGCAATTTTTCAGGCTTTGCAGGGTATGAACGACAAAAAGGAACTAAAACGTATTATTCTGACTGCTTCGGGCGGTCCGTTTTTCGGCAAAAAACGTGAAGAGCTTGAAAATGTTACGGTAGCGCAGGCACTCAAGCATCCTAATTGGAGTATGGGCGCAAAAATTACCATCGACTCTGCTTCAATGATGAATAAAGGTCTGGAGCTTATCGAGGCTGTGTGGCTGTTTGATGTTTTGCCGCGCGATGTTGATATTGTAGTTCATCGACAGAGCATAGTTCATTCTCTTATAGAGTTTGTTGACTATTCTGTTATAGCACAGCTTGGTGTTCCCGATATGAGAATACCCATTCAGTACGCTCTCACTTATCCTGAGCGTTTCGAATCTCCCGTCAAACAGTTAAGACTGGAGGATTGGCAGACGCTTACTTTTGATAAACCTGATTATGATACGTTTGAATGCATAAATATATGCAGGAAGGCAATTGAACTCGGCGGTTTGTGTACCGCTGCGGTAAATTCTGCAAATGAGATGGCTAATGAGCTTTTCCGCGAAGGTAAGATTGGCTTTCTCGATATTGCCCGACTTGTCGGTGATGCGCTTGATAACTGTCAGCGTGTTGAGGACTATACTCTTGAAGACGTTCTTGAAACCGACAAATGGGCAAGGGAGTATGTAAGAAACAGTATTTAGGAGGAAATCTGTATTGTTATCAGCTGATACTTTGGCTGCCGTTTGGCAAAAAGCATGGCCAATTCTTTTAGCGGTGCTGTTTTTTGGCTTTATTATCTTTTCACACGAACTCGGTCATTTCAGTGTTGCGAGAATTTTCAAGGTCAAAATAAATGAATTTGCAATGGGTATGGGCCCTGCAATTTTTAAAATAAAGGGTAAAGAGACGAAGTATTCTCTTCGTGTTTTTCCGATTGGCGGTTTTGTCAGTATGGAAGGCGAGGATGAACAGAGTACTGATGAACGTGCTTTTTGCTTGAAATCACCTTGGAAAAGATTTCTTATCGTTTGTGCAGGCGCGGTCATAAATATTTTTATGGGTACCGTTATTCTTGCGATAATTATTTGTCAGCAGGATTTGGTAGGTACAACGCAGATTCATTCGTTTTATGAAGGGTCACAGCTTGAGGCAACGGGTCTGCAAGCAGGTGACGAAATTATAAAAATCAACGGCAGATATGTTTTTTCGGATTCTGATTTATCCTATCTTATGTATTCGGACCCTGATTCTACTCTCGACATCACCGTTAAGCGTAACGGTGAAAAACTCTTCCTTGAAGGAGTAAAACTTACAACAGTTGAGAAAGACGGTGTTGAGAAAATCGTACCTGATATGATTATTCTCGGAGTTGATAAGAATATCTTGACAGTAAGTACTTGTGCGGTCAAGCAAACCGTTTCTGTTGCGAGAATGGTCTGGATGAGTCTTGGCGATCTTATCACGGGCAAATACGGCTTTAAGGATTTGTCGGGTCCGATAGGTACTGTCGGTGTTATTGCCGACGTTGCTCAGGAAGCCACAAAACAAACCGATTATTCGGGACTTCTGAATATTATGGCTTTTATATCAATTAATATAGGCGTTTTTAACCTTTTGCCGATTCCTGCTCTGGATGGCGGCAGGTTGTTGTTTATTTTAATTGAAATGATATTCCGCAAACGCGTGCCTGCAAAATATGAAAATTGGGTTCACGCGGTTGCAATGGTTTTGTTGTTCGCTTTTATGGCAGTTATAACGTTCAGCGATATTTTTAAACTTATCAAGGGGTGAGTACGTTGTTTGAAAGACGTTCAGCACACAAAGTGAAAATCGGCAATATCTTTATCGGCGGCAATGAACCGATTGCGGTTCAGTCGATGCTCAGCAAACGCTCTGATGATATTGCAGGAAGTGTCGAGCAAGCTAAACAGCTTGAGGCGGCAGGGTGTGATATAATTCGTGCCGCAGTGCCTGATTTAGCGGCGGTAAAGCTTATTTATGAACTTAAAAACAACGTTTCCGTTCCGATTGTTGCTGATATTCATTTTGATTACAGGCTTGCGCTTGAATCTGTCAGCGCAGGTGTCGATAAAATCCGTATAAATCCCGGAAATATCGGTTCTGAGGATCGCGTCAAAGCTGTTGCCGATTCCTGTGCAGCTGCAGGCGTACCTATCAGAATAGGTGTGAATTCCGGCTCAGTTGAAAAAGAGATACTGGCGAAATACGGTTCACCAACACCTCAGGCAATGGCTGAAAGCGCTATGTATCATGCTTCTTTGCTTGAAAAATTTGATTTTAACGATATCGTTATTTCAATCAAATCGTCAAACGTTCAGAATACGGTAGCTGCTTATGAAACCGTAGCTTCTATGTGCTCTTATCCGCTTCATCTCGGCGTTACGGAAGCAGGCACAAAGCGTATGGGCATTATCAAATCTGCTGCGGGTATCGGCTCGCTTCTTGCACACGGAATAGGCGATACAATCCGTGTTTCTCTTACAGATGAGCCTGTTGAAGAAGTCAAGGCAGGTATCGATATTCTTAAATCTCTCAACCTTCGTGAAAACTGTGTTGAAATTGTTTCTTCTCCGACCTGCGGAAGAACAAGAATCAATATGATAGAGATTGCAGGTAAAGTTACCGAGCTTCTTTCCGATTGCAGTAAACCGATCAAGGTTGCCGTAATGGGTTGCGCCGTTAACGGTCCCGGTGAAGCAAAAGAAGCTGATATAGGTATTGCAGGCGGTGACGGTTGCGGACTTATCTTCAAAAAAGGAGAAATTATCCGTAAAGTCAGCGAAGACAAACTGGTTGAAGAATTAATGAAAGAAATTGAAAATATGTAACTGAAAGGGTTAATAAAATGACCGGCAAACAGTTAGCAGAGCTTTTTACACCGCTTATCGGTGCGGAGCTTTGTCGTGAATATCTGGAATATGACAACATAGAAATTAATATAAATTCCGTTGAGCGTGTCCTTGTTATAGACGTGTTTGACGCGCCTTATGATGCTCCGAATAAGTCAGTTATGGAGCGTGAGCTTTGCGATGCACTTCAGCTTGAACGTGCAATTATCAACATAAATCTTCTGCCGATGCCCAAAAACGATCCGTTGCCTGAGCCGGATGTAATTAAGATTGATGTTGAAAAAATAAACTCGTTGCTTACTCAGCGTATCATTCCTGCAAGCGGATTTATGGGTGATTCTCAGTCTGAGCTTGACGGCAATAAATATACGCTTACCGTTTCAGCTGCCGGTGCTGCCGTGCTTAAGAGTATGGGCGCGGAAAAAGAGCTTGTTTCAATCATTTACGAGCTTTACGGTATAAATGTGGTTGCAAGTGTTGTTGCCAGAGAAGAAGCCAACGCAGTTTCTATCGAAGAGATGCAGCGCCGTGAGGACGAAAAGCTTGCAGCTAAACCTGTTGAAGTTAAAAAGGTGATTAAACCTACTTTTGAAGGGCTTCCTATATGCACCGAATATGCAAAGATAATCTACGGTGAAAAAATTCCTTCAAAGCTTCCTGCAAGAATTATTGATATATCGCAGGAAAGCGGTACGGTAATTGTCTGGGGCGATGTTTTTTCACTTGAAGTGCGCACGACAAAGGACGGACGCAACAGAATTATTACGTTCAATCTCTCGGATAATACGGGCTCTTATTCTGCCAAGATATTCGGTCCGATTTCTGAGACCAATTATCTTATTGAAAACCTTAAAGACGGTATGACAGTGCTTCTCAGAGGCGTTGTCATGTACGATAAATATGCCCGCGAAAACACAATTGATGCGCGTGCCATTGCAGTTATTGATAAGATTTCAAAAACTGACGATGCACCTGAAAAACGCGTAGAGCTTCATTTGCATACTCGTATGTCTGCAATGGACGGTATGACCGACGTCAAAGATCTTGTCAAACGTGCTGTTAAATGGGGACATAAGGCTGTTGCAATTACCGACCACGGTGTTGTTCAGGCATATCCTGATGCCGTAAAAGCCGCTAAAGGAAGCGATATAAAGCTACTTTTCGGTATGGAAGGCTATATTGTAAACGATGTTGACGGTGAAGAAACAGATTACAAGAAACTTACACCGCATCATATCGTTATTATTGCAAAAAATAACACAGGTCTTAAAAATCTTTATAAGCTGATAACGATGTCCAATCTCGAGTATTTCTACAAACGCCCGAGAATTCCGAAGAGTCAGATCTTACAGCACCGAGAGGGTCTTATTATCGGCAGTGCCTGCGAAGCAGGTGAGTTGTTCAGGGCAATGCTTCACGGTGAGCCTGATGAAAAACTCCTTGATATTGCGTCGTTTTACGACTATATCGAAATTCAGCCCTTGGGCAACAATGACTTCATTGTAAGATCTGAGGAGTTTCCGCATATTCAGAGCTATTCGGATCTTGAACTACTTAACAAGAAACTTGTCCATATTGCGGACAAGCTTTCCAAGCCGGTTGTTGCAACTTGTGACGTGCATTTTATCGACCCCGAAGACAGCATTTTCAGAGCTATTCTTATGGCGGGTCAGGGTTTCAAAGATGCTGATGAACAAGCTCCATTATATTTCAGAACAACCGACGAAATGCTTGCGGAATTTGCCTATCTCGGTGAAGATACCGCACGCGAAGTAGTTATTACAAACCCGAACAAAATTGCGGATGCAGTTGACAGAATTATACCTATTCCCAACGGTAACTATCCTCCCGACATTCCCGGCTCGGAAGAAGAGCTTACACGTATTTGCTGGCAGAGAGCCAAGGATATGTTCGGTGATCCCGTACCTGAATATGTTGCTAAGCGCCTTGAAAAAGAGTTGACTTCAATTATTAAAAACGGTTTCGCTGTTCTTTATATGATTGCTCAGAAGCTTGTCAAGAACTCTGAAGATAACGGTTATTACGTAGGTTCTCGAGGCTCGGTCGGTTCTTCTTTTGTCGCTTCAATGGCAGGTATATCCGAAGTAATGCCGCTTGCACCTTTCTATCTCTGCAAAAAATGCAAGCACAGTGAATTTTTCCTCAAAGGCGAGGTAGGCTCCGGCTTTGACCTTCCGCCCAAAAACTGTCCCGTATGCGGTGAACCGATGATTCGCGACGGTCACGATATACCGTTCGAAACATTCCTTGGTTTTAAGGGCGACAAGTCCCCCGATATTGACCTTAACTTCTCGGGCGAGTATCAGTTCTATGCTCACCGCTATACCGAAGAGCTTTTCGGTAAAACGCACGTTTTTAAGGCAGGTACCGTATCGACGGTTGCCGATAAAACTGCTTTCGGATTTGTCAAAAAGTATTTCGAAGCAAAGGGCGTTTCTCTGCATAATGCGGAACTTGACCGACTTTGTAAAGGCTGTACGGGTATTAAACGTACAACGGGTCAGCATCCGGGCGGTATGGTTATTGTTCCAAATAAGTATGAGGCGGAAGATTTTACAGCTGTTCAGCATCCTGCTGATGATGTTGACGCTGCTTCTATCACAACACACTTCGATTTCCATGCACTTCACGATACAATTCTTAAGCTCGACAATCTCGGACACGATGTGCCCACGCTGTATAAGTACCTTGAGGACTTTACCGGCGTTTCAGTGCTTGATGCTGACGTATGCGACAAAGAGCTTTACAAGATGATTGTCAGCCCCGAACCGCTTGGTATTACGGCGGCGGATATTGACTGTGAAACGGGTACTCTTTCAATTCCTGAAATGGGTACAAGTTTTGTTCGTCAGATGCTTCTTGAGGCGCAGCCTAAAGGTTTTGCCGACCTGCTTCAGATTTCAGGTCTTTCACACGGCACCGATGTTTGGCTCGGCAATGCTCAGGAGCTTATTCATAATAATGTCTGCACGATTTCTGAGGTTATCGGAACGCGTGATAACATTATGGTTTACCTTATGCATAAGGGACTTGAGCCTGATATGGCTTTCAAGATAATGGAAATTGTACGTAAAGGTAATGCTACAAAGCTTCTTACGCCCGAGCATATGGCAGAAATGAGAAAACACGGTGTTGAGGAATGGTATATTGATTCTTGTATGAAAATCAAATATATGTTCCCCAAGGCTCATGCCGCTGCCTATGTTATTGCTGCACTTCGTCTGGGTTGGTATAAGATTTATCATAAAGTGGCTTATTATGCGGCTTATCTTACCGTTCGCGGCGGTGACCTTGATGCTTCGCTTATTATGTGTAATATTGATCAGGTCAGACGTAAGATGAAAGAGATTAGTGACAAGGGCAAGGAAGCTACTCCGAAGGAGCTTTCACAGTATACAGCTCTTCAGGTTCTTCTTGAAATGAAGGCAAGAGGAATAGAATTCCTTCCCATCGACCTTTACAAGTCTGATGCTACTGTATTTAAAATAGAAGACGGAAAGATCAGACTCGCATTTTCTTCACTTAACGGCACGGGCGAAAATGCTGCAAAATCGATTGCAGCTGCGCGTGATGACGGTGAGGGTGAGTTTATGTGTGTTGATGAATTTCAGCGCAGAGCAGGCGTTTCAAGCAGCGTTATTACGGCATTGCGCGAAGCTGGTGCTCTTGACGGTCTTCCCGACAGTATGCAGATAAGTTTGTTTGATTTTTAAATTGGTGATTTAGAGAATGGATATTTCAAAATATTTTCAGCGCTATACTTTGATTCCCGTTGTTGTAAAAAGCAAAGATACGGGCAAAGTACTTAATATGGGTTTTATGAGTCAGGAATCATTGCAGAAGACAATTGATACGGGCTATGTATGGTATTGCAGCAGGTCAAGTCATCGGCTTTGGAAAAAAAGCAGTGAATCGTCACAGCGTCTTGTCAGTATCTATGCTGATTGCGATAATGATTCGCTTCTTATCAAAGTGCATCAGACCGGTAAAGCCTGCCACAAAGGCAGAAGCACTTGTTTTCATAAGCGAATCTGGCCCGAAGAGGATAAGTAAAGAAAGTTTAGGAGAGGTGCATTAAATGAAGGTTAAAACTAAAATTGCGTTGGGTGCATTGGGTGCTGTTGCTGCCGTCAATTGCGTAAGAGCAGCCGCACACACCCCCGAAAAGAAGAATGTAACAAAGCTGAAACCCGAAAACTGCGATGCTGACCTTGCAGTTAAGCACATCAGTCAGGCTATCACTTATAAAACCGTTTCATATCCCGATCCCGATGAAATGGATTGGGCTGAGTTTGAGCGTTTCCATGCATTCCTTGATGAAGCATATCCTCTTGTTGCCGCTAACCTCGAAAAAGAGATTGTTGACAGAGCAAGTCTTCTTTACCGTTGGAAAGGTACGGATTCGTCTCTTGATCCGATAGCGCTTCTTGCACATCAGGACGTTGTTCCGATTTCCAAGGGTACGGAGCAGGATTGGGAGCA
>JAZRRT010000204.1:0-1908 GCA_045650985.1 Acutalibacteraceae bacterium
GAAACAATGCCTTTCTCCCTGCCCTCAGGATCAATTGTGCCAAGCGCCGTAGTTGCAGGCAGAAGCACACGCGGACAAATCAGCCTGACGATACTCAGCAGATAGCAGGTAAGCTCAAGCGTACCCTGTTCAAAATCCGCAAAAGGAGTATCGGAATGCGGAATAAACGGCCCTATACCGCACATATCCGGCTGAAAGCGCTCGATAAACTTCAAGTCCTTTGCCAGAGTTTCATACGTCTGATAGGGTGAACCGACCATAAAGCCGCAACCTGTCTGATAGCCGATTTCTTTCAGGGTCTCAAGGCACTCCATACGGCTTTCAAGCGTCATATCAGACGGGTGAAGGCGTGAATAATGCTGTGCATCTGCTGTTTCGTGGCGAAGCAGATACCTGTCCGCCCCCGCATCAAAAAGTTTCTTATAGCTTTCCTTGCTTCTTTCGCCAAGCGAAAGCGTAACGGCACAGTCACCGTACCTGCGCTTTATTTCGCCGATAACTTCACACAGCACTTCATCGGTAAAGAAAGCATCCTCACCGCCCTGAAGCACAAAGGTGCGAAAACCCAACGCGTATCCGCCGTCACAGCAATCCAGAATCTGCTGTGCTGTAAGTCTGTACCGCTGACAGTTTTTGTTACCTGCCCTGATTCCGCAGTACAAACAATTATTTTTGCATATATTGCTGATTTCTATCAGACCGCGTATATACACGTCCGTGCCGTAGTATTTGCGGCGCACGCTGTCCGCCGCCTGACGAAGGAGTAACTCCGATTCACCGTTGCGGTGAGCGAGAATGTAAGCGTATTCCTCCTCGGTAAGCGTGCAGTTTTCTATCAGTTTTTTTGCAAGTTCAATTACTTTATCATTCATGGCTTATCACATTCGAATAGGCAGTTTTGACACTGATTCCGTCAAGCTTGCCGATTTTACCTGAGAGGGCTGAAATTGTATCCTGAGCGGCATCGACAGCAATACTGACAACGCTGATTCCCCTCTCTTTATAAGGTATTCCCATTCTGCCGATAATAATATCGCCGTATTCGTGAAGCAAAGAATTGAGCTGTTCAACACTGTCCTTATTTTCAACAATAATTCCCATAACTGCAACTCTCGTATCCATACCTTATCTCCCTCCTTTTAAAAAACAAAAAAGCCACACCTGAGGTGCGGCTATAATCGCATAAAGGTATAATTCACCCTAAAAGCATAAAAAACAACTGCACCTTTCAGTCGGAAAAATCCTCGTGTCAGGATAGTTATATTATACATTAAGGCAGAAGTTTTGTCAATCCGCACCGTTGCGGCGCAAAGAAAAAACAGCGACAAAACCGATAACGGATTTGCCGCTGTAAATCAATTAAAATCAGTCAGCGATGATGTCGCCCATCATACCGGGTGTGCAGAAGCCTGCATTTGACTCATCTGTATCGATGTGCATTGCAAGAGCATAAGCAGGGTTAAGACGAACAACAACGTCGCCGAAGATAAGGCTGCGTCCGTCGGACTCAACCTTAACGGAAACAATCTGCTTGTCCTCTACGCCGTACTTCTCGCCGTCTTCGGGTGTAGCGTGAATGTGGCGCTTTGCAACGATAACGCCTTCGCTGATTTCGACCTCACCCTTGGGGCCGACAAGCTTGCAAGCACCGCTGCCCTCGATAACGCCGCTCTCGCGAACGGGAGCAACAACACCGATTGAACGTGCATCGGAAGCGGAAATCTCAACCTGAGTTGCAGGTCTTTCGGGGCCAAGGATTGAAACAGCGGGGAAGCTGCCCTTGGGGCCGACAACAGCTCCACGCTCTTCACAAGCGAACTGACCGGGCTGTGAGAGATCCTTCTTGCTTGTGAGCTGGTAGCCTCCACCGAAGAGGATATCAAGATCTTTACGGGAAACGTGAACGTG
>JAZRRT010000205.1:0-28187 GCA_045650985.1 Acutalibacteraceae bacterium
TCATTCTGTCAGGGCGATATTGTTGTAACGGATATCCGCACCGCAGAGATGACAAAGGTTGTTGAAAACACCTTCCGTGCGGTGAATATTGCGTTTGCCAATGAGCTTGCAAAAATCTGCCGTCAGGACGATATGGACGTATACGAAATTATCAAAATCTGCAATATGCATCCCAGGGTTAATATTCTTCAGCCCGGTCCAGGTGTAGGCGGCCACTGCATAAGCGTTGACCCCTGGTTCCTTGTAGGCGATTATCCGAGCCTTACAAAGGTTATAGGCGAATCAATGGCAATAAACGACAGTATGCCCGATTTTGTGCTGAACAGAATCCATACAATAATGAAGGAAAACGGACTTGCCGACATCAGCCGTGTCGGTCTGTACGGACTTACATACAAAGAGAACGTTGACGATTGCCGCGAATCGCCGACACTTCAGCTGCTCGAAAGCCAGGAGCGACACCTTGCAGCACCGCTGAAGGTTTACGATCCGTTCATCAGCGAAGATATAGTTGAAAACCAGTACCACGATTTTGACAAGTTCCTTGATGACGTCGACCTTGTGGTTGTTATGGTCGGTCATAATCAGCTCAGAGAAAATCTTGATAAGCTGAACGGCAAAATTGTTCTTGACACAAGAAAGGTTTTCAAAACCGCAACAGACAAAGTTTACTATCTTTAATTAACTTGGGCGAGGAAACAGTATGAAAAAGGTTATGTTGGTTTTCGGCACAAGACCGGAAGCAATCAAAATGTGTCCGCTTGTAAACGAGCTTAAAAAGCACAGTGAGCTTGAAACAGTCGTTTGCGTTACGGGTCAGCACAGACAGATGCTTGACCAGGTGCTCAAAGCATTCGACGTGAAGCCCGATTACGACCTGGCAATTATGAAGGACAAGCAGACTCTGTTTGACGTTACGACAAATATTCTTGAGCGAATTAAGCAGGTGCTCGAAAGTGAAAAGCCCGACGTTGTGCTTGTCCACGGTGATACTTCCACAACCTTTGTCACTGCTCTTGCGTGTTTTTATCTGCAGATTCCTGTCGGTCACGTTGAGGCAGGTCTGCGTACATACAATATTTACTCTCCTTATCCGGAGGAGTTCAACCGTCAGGCGGTCAGCATTATTTCAAAATACAACTTTGCCCCCACGGAAAAGTCAAAGCAGAATCTTCTCAACGAAGGCAGATGTGAAGACAATATATATGTTACGGGTAACACTGCAATCGATGCGCTTAAAACAACCGTGAGTGAGGATTACACACATCCGGAGCTTGAGTGGGCTTCGGACAGCAGACTTATTATGCTCACAGCACATCGCAGAGAAAATCTCGGTGAGCCGATGCACAATATGTTCAGAGCAATCAAGCGCATTGTTGACGAGCACGATGATCTGAAGGTAATTTACCCGATACATATGAACCCCGTTGTGCGTCAGGCTGCGGCAGAAATCTTCGGCGACCACGAAAGATTCCGCATTATTGAGCCGCTCGACGTGCTCGATTTCCACAACTTCCTTGCGCGAAGCTACCTTATTCTCACCGATTCGGGCGGAATTCAGGAAGAAGCCCCGAGCCTTGGCAAGCCTGTGCTCGTAATGCGCGACACTACCGAAAGACCCGAAGGCATCGCCGCAGGTACACTCAAGCTTGTCGGCACAAACGAAGAAACTATTTATAACGAATTCAAGCGTCTTATCACCGATGAGACCGCTTACCGTGCAATGTCACAGGCATCTAATCCCTACGGTGACGGTCACGCCTGCGAAAGAATTGCAGATATATTAATTAACGGATGAATTAATGCCATTTACAAATTGCGCTTTAAAGAAAATACGCGAAAACTCAACAAAGGATGGTCAGAATAATGAGGATGCTTGTTGTTACAAATATGTTTTCAGCAGTAAGAGATGCATTAAAAAATGACGGCGTTAACTTCAAGGGAATGCCCGGATTTTTAAAAGCGATGCAGTATTTTACCGAAAAAGGAATTGAAATTGATTATATTTTCACAAGTTTTGTTGCAACAGATAAAAAATTTATGAACACAGAAACTAAACTTCCGTTCATAAAAAAAGAGCAAATAAAGGGCATAATCATAAAAAGCTACAGGCTCAATAAACTAACTCATTATATGTTTATGGATATGTCTTTACGCTCATGCGTAAGGAAAGCGCTAAAGCAAAAGAAATACGATTTTATTTATGCTATGACTCCTGATGCATCCTGCATCAACGAGTTAGCTAACTCAATGGGTGTTCCGTGTGGCGTTCGTTTGTATGGTAGTTTTTTGTGGAGCACTTTACAAAAAAAGGGTATAAAAAAGACTAAAATTAATTCGTACAGAGAAATTAAGGTTTATAACCTTCCTAAAAGTTTCTTGCTTACAACCGATGACGGTTCAAACGGTGAAAAATCGTATGAAATGTTTTGTGAAAACAAAACTTTGTACGATTTTTACTATTGGAAAAACGGTATAGACCGTTGTGCTTTTCAAAATCCTGACAGATTTGCCTGCTTGGTAAATAAGATTAGGCAACCTGCACTTTTATATGTTGCTACAGTCACTCCTTGGAAACGGCATGACAGGGCAGTAGAACTAATGAGAATTCTAAAAGATCGCGGTATTGATTGTAACCTTTATTTTGTAGGCAGCATGCCCCCATCCGCTATTGAAATAGAGTGGAAAAACAAAATTGACGGTATGATAAATGAATATGATTTACAAGACCGTGTGTTTTTCCTCGGATCTCTTGAAAAAGAAGAGTTTTTGTATATTTCAAAAACAGCAGTTGCATGCCCTTTGTTTCAGGATACAACCAATATGGGTAATGTTTTTCATGAACTTTTTTCTGTCGGTGCTCCGATTATTTCGCTTGATGACGGCTCGTTGGATGATTACATAGTTAATGGTGAAAATGGCTTTCTTGTAAATGATATGGAAAAAGCAGCTGACGTTGTTGAAACGCTTATGTTTGACGTTGAGTTGTCTTCGGAAATCCGTAGAAAAGCACAGAAGACCTCAGAAGAAAAAATGATCTCCTGGGATGAACGCTTTGAGAAGGAGTATAATTTGATAAAAAATGCAGTCAAAAACAAATAACATAGGCAAAGATTCACTTATACTTACCGTATCCCAATTTATTAAGTTGGGAATCAATATGCTGAATGTTATGCTGCTTTCAAGATTCAGAACCTTGGAAGAATACGGCACATACTCACAGATTGTTATGATATGCACTGTTGCAATAACCTTTTTCTCTGCCGGTTTTTCTCAGTGCATAAATTACTTCTTCGGCAAATGTGAATCGAACAAAGAAAAGCAAACATTTGTAAAAAACTACTACACAATCATTACTTTTGTTGGAATACTCGCCGGCGTACTTACGTTATTACTATTACCGGCATTTCAGAAGTATTTTGAAAATCCCCTTATGTCCCGTTATTGGTATGTACTTTTGTTTTATCCTATTTCACATATCTTAAATTCCGGAGTAGACCGATTTTTTATTGCTTATCGCAAAGCAAAAGGTTTATTGGCGTTCAGGGTATGTCATAGCTTGATTATTTTAAGCGAAACCGCTCTGGCAGTATGCCTGAATTTATCATTTTTCAGGTACATGATTATTTACATAATATCGGAAATGATTTTTTCTGTATTTGTGTACTTATGGATTAAGATGTTGACCGGTGTCATACCGTTTGGTTTTGATAAAACGTCGATAAAAAACATTCTGAAATTTGCTGTGCCTTTGGCTGTGGCCTCTCTTGTCAGCACGATTAATATTGAAATGGATAAGTTTGTTGTCGGCGGTCTTGTAGATACGGAAACGATGGCAATTTATTCCAATGCAGCCAGAGAGTTACCGATTTATATTTTATCGACATCCATTTCTTCGGTTACTATGCCGTTTGTTGTCAGAAAAATTGCAGAAAAGAAAAATATTGACGCTGTGAAATTATGGAAAAAATCTATAACTCTGTGTTTTTACCTCGTTTCTTTTTGCGTGTGTGTTATGTTTGTTTTTGCACCTCAGATAATCAGCATTTTGTACTCAGATAAATATTTGCCCGGTACATCTGTCTTCAGGGTTTACAGCTTGGTTTTGCTTTTCAGGGTAACATATTACGGTATGGCTTTAAACTCACTCGGAAAAACCAAAATCATTCTGCGAGCTTCAATAGCAACAATGGCTATAAATCTTATTCTTGATATCGGACTATACAAAGTTATAGAATTAATCAATCCTGAATATGTTCTTCTCGGCCCGGCAATAGCAACTTTTGTTTCGGTTGCAGTGATGAATATGTATCAACTGTTTCTGACTCGGAAATGGTTGCACGTAAAGTTTACGGACATTTATCCGATAATAGTTATGATAAAAATATTGTTGTTAAATGCAATTTTAGGCGTTGTTTTTTATGCACTGCAGCAGTTGATTTTTTATTTTATTAATTTTGATAAAACTGCTTTGTCAATTTTTGTCGGAATAATTTGGCTTGCTGTATATTTCGTCGCGGTTCACAAACCTATAATAAAACTCTGGAAGGAGCTGAATTCCGGTAGTTAAAATTGCTAGCCAACGAACAATCTGTGAGGTTAACTGATGAAGAAGATACTTATAGTAAGCGATTTCTTTTTTCCTTCAGCAAGCATTGGTGCTGTGCGCCCCTCTAAAATTGCAAAAAGACTGACAGCTGACGGCTACTGTGTGGACGTTTTTACAAGATATCCCATAGGTGAAGAATCTGCCGAATACTGCAACAAAGTATTCAACTTTCAAAGCGGCAGTGCGCTGAACGTGATGAAAAGCGAAAGCACACGCGAAAGAACAGGCACGAAAAAGCTCCTTTTTGAAAAATTCAACTTCATCTACAAAACATTGTTTAAAGTAAAGCAGGCAATTGAAGTCAGGCGCAACGGGCAGAAAATGCTCGAGGCATTCAAGGCGTTTGTGGACAAAAATCCGCAGGATTATGATGCGATTTTTACAACCTTTGGCCCCGTGGGCAGTCTGCTGTGCGGAATGTATTACAAAAAGAAGTTCCCCAACGTCAGATGGATATGCGATTTCCGCGACCCTGCCGTTGTTTCACAGTGCGGACCGATAAGAAACTTTTTCAGAAGGCGCAAAGAGCAGAAATCCTGCAAGCTTGCTGACGAAATCGTAACCGTTTCAAACGGCTATATGAAGCGAATCTGCGGCGATAAATACAAAGATAAACGTCATATGATTCCTAACGGCTATGACCGTGCCGATATGGAATATTCGTGCGAACAAAGTGAAGCATCTGACACATTGAGCCTTGCTTACGTTGGCATATTTTACGGTTTTATGCGAGATTTAAGGCCTGTATTCCGCGCGATAAAAGAGCTTGTTGACGAAGGCTTAGTTGACAAAGATAAAATCCGTGTGGACTATGCAGGCTCAGACTACAAAGTGCTTCTTGAGCAGGCAAAAGAAACGTCAATGCAGGATATTACCGTAACACACGGCGTGCTCGCCCGAGAGGATTGTCTGAGGTTGCAGTTCAACTCAGACCTGCTTGTTCTTGCAACATGGAACACAGAAAAAGAGTGCGGCGTTTTCCCCGGCAAAATGCTGGAATATATGCTTATCGGCAAACCGATTGTTACTACCGTAACGGGTGACGTGCCCGACAGCGAGGTTGCGCAGGTAGTACGCGAGGGTAATCTCGGTATCGTTTACGAAGAGGTAAACGGTGAAGCCGATTTTGCAAAACTGAAAGAGTACATCCTCTCTCAGTACAATCACAAGAAAAACAGCGGCACTCTGCCGTTCAGTCCCGAAAAGTCAGTTCTGGACAGATATAATTACGATACAACAATCAAACAGATTGAAGCATTGATAGAGGGCTAAATAATATGAGCAATACTTCGCAGACGCGTGTCGGCAGTAATGCCGTTAAGCTTACCACGGCTAAATTTATTACTTTGGGAATCAGCCTGGTTTCTTCCATGCTGCTTGCAAGATTCCGTTCGCTCACCGAATACGGTACATATTCGCAGATGATGATGGCTGTAAGCCTCGTAAGCTCTCTGCTTATGCTCGGTCTGCCCAACAGCATCAACTACTTTCTGGGCAAGGCTAAAAGCGACGAGGAGCGCGTAGGCTTCCTTTCGGTCTACTACACGCTCAGCACCTTGCTCAGCCTTATTGTCGGAGCCGCTCTTGTTGCATCGGTGCCGTTGCTCGAAATATATTTCAAGAATGACCTTATAAGCACATTCTGGTATTTCCTGGCAACATACCCATGGACAAGGGTAATAATGTCCGGCGCGGAAAACCTGCTGATAGCCTACAACAAATCGAATATGCTGATGGTGTTCAAGGTGCTCAACAGCATATTCCTGCTCGCGATAATACTGATTGTTCAGGTATTCGGCGGCACCTTTGTGCAGTATATCATTCTGTACCTGGCAGTAGAAGGAGCGTTCACACTCTGGACTTACTATGTAGCAAAGAAAAACGCAAAAAAACTGCGTATATCATTCAACAAAGAGCTTATAAAAAGCATTTTTAAATTTTCTCTTCCTATCGGTCTTGCATCTATGATAGGCACAATAAACATTGAGCTGGATAAGCTTGTTATTACCTCAATGTTTTCAACCGAAGACCTTGCGATTTATACAAACGCTTCAAAGGAGCTTCCTGTTTCAATTATCGCAACCTCTATTACTGCCGTATTACTGCCGCAGGTTGTCAAACTTATGCACAACGATAAGAAGGAGGAAGCGGTCAAGCTTTGGAAAAGTGCAACGACAATATCTTTTGCAATCATTTCTTTTATTGCCTTTGCGTGTTTTGTTTTTGCGCCCGAGGTTATTGAAGTAATGTACTCGGCTAAGTACCTTCCCGGCGTAGCTGTTTTCAGGGTTTATTGCATGGTGCTGTTTTGCAGATGTACTTATTTTGGCTTGATGCTCAATGCTACGGGAAAGACAAAATTCATCCTGTACAGCTCAATTGGTACACTCCTGCTCAATTTGTCACTTAATTATTTGTTCTATCTGCTTATGGGCTTCACGGGTCCCGCTGTAGCAACATTTTTAACAACTGTTATTATGGCTGTTATTCAGCTGCTCTATACTTCAAAGAGAATTCAGGTTTCCTTCTTTTCAATCTTTCCGTGGAAAAATTGCGGACTGTTTATTCTGTTCAACGGGTTATGCGGTACGGCAATATACTTTTTGAAATCGGCAATTGAAGGCAGATGGGAAATCAACAGCATAATTTGTGCAATCGGTTTGGGTATATTATGGTTTGCATTCTTTGCATTGGTTATGTTCAAGCCTTTGAAAAAACAGTGGACAATACTGAATAAGGAGAGATAATGCTATGAAAAAAATCGGTATTTTTACATTTCACCGAAGCATAAATTACGGCGCTTTTATGCAGGCGTACTCTCTTTCAAAAAAAATAAAAAAAATTTATCCTGACACAACGGTTGAAATAATCGACTACACAAGCAAGATAATGGATGACCACTATGTACCGCGCATCAACCGTTCTGCAATCAGATGCCCTCAGGGATACTTGCTTAAAAAAAAGCAGTACAAGCTGTTTAAAGCCGCGCTCGACAGATTGCCCTTGTCTGAAAAGAAAATCTTCAGCGACGGTCAGACCCGGCAGGTGCTGAAAGCATACGAAGACGATTATGACGTTTTTGTCGTTGGCAGTGATGCTGTGTGGAACTGGTGTAAAAGGGGATTTCCGAATCCGTATCTGTTAGGCTTTGAAAAAGACGTTAAAAAGCTCAGCTATGCGGCATCGGCATACGGTATGGATGCAAGTTATGTAAAGGATGAAGAAAAGGCATATTTTTCTGCTTCACTTGAGAAATTTTCTTTTATCGGCGTGCGTGACGATTATACCGCGTCGCTTGTAAAAAGCGTTTCACCGTCGAGCAATCCCGAATACACCTGTGACCCCACCGTCTTCCTCGATATGAACGACGTTATGAATGAAATCGGTCTGACAAAGGAAGAATTCAAAGCGAAAATTTACAAGAAGCTCGGCATTGGCGAAGACAAGAAAATTATCGGTATGATGGGTGTGCCCAAGGAGCTTGCCGAAAAGATCAGCGCGAAATTCGGCGGCGAATACGTGCTTGTAAATCTGTATAACTATTCAAGGTTTGTAAAAAAACAGTTGATTGATATAAACCCGTTTGAGTGGGCGGCGGTCTTCGGTTTGTTTGACGTTACCGTTACAAGCTTTTTTCACGGCACGCTGCTATCTCTTCGCAACTGTACGCCCGTAATTAACTATGATTTCTCTGCGTTCAGCCAGACGAATGAAGGCAAAGTCTGCGACGTTATGAGGCGGCTTGATTTGTCGGATTGCCATTTTAAAAGCAAAAACGATTTTGACCTGATTGTAAAAAAGGTTGATGAAGTGCTCAGCAACAGAGATGCTTATTCGACAAAAATTGCAAAAAATATGGAAGCGTTGTCAAATTCATCAGATAAGTTTTTGGAAAAATTAGGAGAGTGCTTATGAGGAGAATTATCAGAGCAGGTATCAGCTTTTTGAAAAAAACGTTTGCAATGATAATCGGTTATATCTTTTATAAGCCGAAATATCTCAAGGGACGTTTTTTTTCCAAGCGTGCCTATTCCGACGGCTGGCGCTGGGTAATGGAGACTGTTTTTATGCAGAAAATTGTAGGCATAAACAGAAAAATTCCTTTTCCCGTTTCGTTCAGGGCAACCGTTTGCAACTGGCAGAATATTGAGTTTGATCCTGACAATATCAACATTTTTCAAAAGGCAGGCTGCTACTATCAGGCATCAGGCAACTCAAAAATAATTGTCGGCAAAAACTGCTATATAGCATGCAACGTTGCCATAATTACCGCTAACCACGATTTTAATAACCTTAGCAAACACAGCGAGGCAAAGGATGTTACGATAGGGCCTAACTCATGGATCGGCTTCGGTTCGGTTATACTGCCGGGTGTAGAGCTTGGTGAGCATACTATTGTTGGTGCAAATTCAGTTGTTACAAAAAGTTTCCCCGAGGGCAACTGTGTAATTGCGGGCAGTCCCGCAAGGGTAATTAAACAAATTCCTCCCTATAAATCGGAGTGATACTATGAAAATTCTTGAAAATGAAAAGCAATGCACAGGCTGCGGACTTTGCGCGTGGGTCTGCGATAAAAATGCAATAACAATGCGTGCCGTTGAGGGAGGTTTTCTCTATCCGCAGATTGACGCTGATAAATGCGTTTCCTGCGGTAAATGCAAAAACCTCTGTCCTGTAAACAAGCCGCGTAAATCCGTCACTCCGCTTGACTGTTGTGCGCTGGCGGATAACCGCGAACAGCAGCGGCATAAAAGCGCATCCGGCGGTGCATCTGCGCTTTTTTTTGAAGAGATAATAAGCGGCGGCGGAACAATATGCGGCTGTCGGTTGGATGAAAATCTTAAAGCTGTGCACGACACGGCAGACAGCCTTGAAAGCATTGATCTGTTCCGCGATTCCAAATATGTCCAAAGTGATATGGCTATGGCGTGGGACAAGATAGATGCCTGCCTTGAAGGCGGCAAAAAGGTGCTTGTTTCGGGCACTCCTTGCCAGATTGCTGCGGTTAAATCAAGATTCGGTAAGAGTGACCTTCTTACAACGGTTGATTTCGTGTGCAGCGGTGTTCCCGACCCGAATATTTTTGAAATCTACAAAGCCGATATAGAAAAAGAAAGCGGCAAAAAAATCAAAGAGTTCTTTTTCCGTGACAAAACAAACGGCTGGAAAAAAAGCAACATCAGGGTTGTTTTTACGGACGGCACAGAGCAGATTATCACACGAAAGGACAGCTACTATTTCAGGCTTTTCGGCGGTAATTTGTATTTTCGCGAGTGCTGTTACAAGTGTCAGTTCAAAAAGTTCAACACCTATGCCGACGTAACGGTTGGCGATTACTGGGGAATTGAAAAGCTGCATCCCGAGCTGGATGATGACGGCGGTTGCTCGTTGGTTATAGCAAATAACGAAAAAGGAAAAGAGCTTGTCGACAGCGTTACAGATAAGTGTACGGTTGTTGCAACTCCACTTGATTTTGCGGTTGAGACGCACCCGAAACTTGAAAAAAGCATAAACAGAGCAAAGTACAGGGATTTATTCTTCCACACATATAAGGGAGATGAAAAGTCGCTAAAAAAAGCAATCAAGCTCTGCACGGGCGGCTCTAAACTGCGCAAAATACGCCGAATTTTTCATCAGAAAGCCTTGTCACTTACAAGTAAATAAAATTTAACCCCGAAATCCTTTTTTAAGGTTTTCGGGGCTTTTTTATTGCGAAGAAAAGTTACTTCATATTCTTCTCGTATGATTCGATCATCTTTTTTACCATCTGGCCGCCGACGCTGCCGGCTTCCTTAGATGTGAGGTGACCGTTGTAACCCTGCTTGAGGTTTACACCTACTTCGCTTGCAGCTTCCATCTTGAATCTGTCAAGTGCCTCGCGTGCCTCGGGTACCATACCCTTAGAGTTGCTCTTTGCCATTTCGTATACACTCCTTTGCAAAAAAACTTTTGCGTTTGCAATAATATTATAGGTGTGTAATTCGGTTTTATTATTGTTAAGTTTTGGGCAAGCATATTAACATAACAGCAAAAACAACTTTCTTATCGTTTTAAAACGATATAATGAAAAATGACGGAGCTTATTTTCGCTAATTTATTATTGATATATGTTTACTCAGTGAGCGCCGAACATCATTTGCATAACTTTTCCCGAAAATTGCGAAACGAATTTTGTCAGTTGAAACGGCAACTTATAAAACACGACCTGAACGGAATCCGTTGCCGTTACGTTGCCTTCAGAATCCAGAATTTCAACAGTAATAATGGCTGACTTTGCGCCGAATAAGCCGCTGCAGGTTACTCTTCCGTTTGAATCGACCTTAACCTTGGAGTTATCAGAACGCCAATGAACCGTGCCCGTTTCTGTGTTATCGGCAGAGCATTCAAGATTCACGGAAGCCTTTGAGTAAAGCTGGAAAAGCCCAAGCTTTTTATTGACACGCTCCGTTGAAACGGACTCATACAAAATATCTGCCGAATATGCTGATTTTGTAACGGCTATCTCAAAGTCTGCTGTTTTGGTAACACCTGCGCAGGTGTAATAAATCGTAACAGTTTTAGTGCCGGGAGAGGATGTATCGGTCATACTTACATCGTAGTCGGAAATCTGCCTTACAGACGTATCGCTGAAGTGAGCTTTAACAATTAATCCTGTTAGGTCAAGCTTATCGCCGATATTGTATTCTGTTTTGTCCGGCAATGCTTCAATTTCAATATCGATAACGGTAGGCTCTACTTCAATAACGGCAAACTCACTGAAGTGATTGGTTTCAAATACGATAAAATTGCCCTCAATTGTGCTTGAAAAGCGCACCAGGGGATTTATAATATCATCCGTCACGTGATAAACCTTGCATTTTTGGGGATCAACACCGTCTGCCAATTTTATTTTTACGGTAACAGTTCCGTCGGGCTGAACGGTACTGTTCTGATAAATAAGATTTATATCATAAAAATGCAGGCTTCTTATAGAGCCGCCGACAGCAAAATTAGTTCCCTCATAGTCCGATGAGTCAACCAAGGCAACGGAAAGCAACGTATCGGGTTTAATCTCTTTGGATGTAGCGGAAACTATAACGCCGCACGTATCGTGCCGTAAAACAATTTGGGCATATTCAAGCTGAAGTATAGCGGCTTTTATAGACTGAGCAAAAAAATCCACTTCGGACTGCTTGGTAATGTCAAGCCCGTATTTTACGGATTTTATATTGCTGTCCAGCAAAGCCAAAGAATAATCGGAATAATAGCGTCTGTCAATTGAGCGGGCCGACTCAACAGCCGCTTCAACCTCGGAATAATCCGCCGGCAGGTATTCAAGCGCCGCCAAAAGTCTTTCAATTTCAATCTGCCAGTTATCTACGGTGTCCTGCTCGTCAATACTCAGGTCAAACTTTACGTCAGCCACAGCCGCATCAAGCGCCGCCAGACTTTCTGCTGTATATAAACTGCGGTTAACAGACTGTGCCCGCCCGATTGTCGCGTTCAGCCTTGAATAATCAGCAGGTCCGGCCTCAAGCTTATCGAAAGCGTTTTCAATAGCCTTGCACCATTCGTCTATCTGCTGCTGGGTAAGTCCGTCCATATTCAGGTCAACCGCATTGACGGCCGCATCAAGCGCAGCAAGGCTTGCCGCCGAATATTCCTCACGGTTAACAGCTTTAGCCTTAGATAAGGCCTCTTCAAGCTTTAATGTAAAATGCTCGTCATCAAAAAGAACGTACTGTATACCGTATTCTTCGGCATACTGCTGTGCCGTAGAGCCTGCATAGCAATGAATAATAACCTTATTCTTATAGTATACGCTCTGACGTGCAAAAACAGCGTCCTTGGTAAGGAAATATATGTCCTTGAGTGAGCTTACGGAAAACGCCATTTTTTCAATTTGCTTTATATTTTCGGGAATAATAAGTTCCTTATAGTTAAGGCTTGATCCGCACAGTAAATTTGAATTAATGACTGAAAGACCGGAACCCAGATTAATGGTATAAAGATTATAGCTGCCCGAAAAAACATAGTCTCCTGCTGTTTCCAGATCATCATTAAGCGTAATTTTTTTCAGATTAGTTCCGGAAAAAGCCGCATTGGAGAGATGTTTAGTGCCTGCGGGTACGGTATATTCGGTCATTGCGCAGTCACCGGGGAAAAAGTGAAGAACCTTTTTATCCTTGCTGAAAACAACACCGTTGCTGTCCGAACAATAGCTTGGGTTATCCGCTGAAACCTCAAAGCGGCGCACGTTTTCCATATTGGTAAAAGCGCCGTCACAGTCCAAAACGGTTGCAGGAATATACAAGTATCTTATATCGGTGGCGGAAAAAGCACCGTTGCCGATTTTGACAACGCTTTCGGGAATATCAAATTCTTTAAGGCTTGAGTAATTAAAAGCTCCATCGTGAATAATTTTTAAGGAGCAGTTATCTTCAAAAACAAGCTCTGTCAGATCTTGACAGCCTGCAAAGGCATTTTTGCCTATCTCTGCAAGTGTAGAAGGAATTACAATGCTTTCAATATAGTCATCATAATAAAATGCATAATCGGCTATGGCTTTCGTGCCTTCCTCAGGAATACAGCGAGTGCTCGGAATTGAGCCTTTGTAACCAAGCAGAACCTTTCCTGCGTAAATCCAACCGTCGGGTTGTGCCTCGTACCAGCCTGTTTTATATACAGCGTGTTCGCCAATGTACTTCAGAGAGTCGGGAAAAACTATATCCGTAACGTTTGCCTCATAGCTGAGTGCCCGACAACCGATAGCGGTCGTACCCTCGCGTATGGCAATTGAAGTTACGTCGTCAGGCAAATTGCCCTTTATACCGAACAGAAAAGAACCAAAATAAATAAGTGAGCCGTCTGTATGATTTAAATACCACGGGCTGTCGGCGGCAAAGGTATCGTATACGTACCGCAGTTCGGTTTTTTCAGGAAAAATAATATTTTCAAGAGAAAACATTTGGGCGTGTGTATGTATTTCTTCAACAGTCGAAGGAAGAGTTAGGGTCTTAACGTTATACAGCTTGTCAAGCGTACCCTCCATAAGACAGGTTATGCCTTCGCCTATTACGACACTTGTTATGTAGGTATAGTACTTGTCCCACGGCGCATTGCCCGTTTCATATTCGTATGTTTTGCCCGTGCCTTCAAGGGTCAGCACACCCGATTTGGTGTCAACCCGCCAGGTAATATCTTCGCCGCACCTATTGTTAGCGGCAGAAGAAGCAAAAGCAAACCCGGGTACAGAAAAAAATACCTGCCCCGAAATTATTAATACTGTAAGAAGTATTGAAATTGTTTTTTTCAACAAAAACACCTCGCTATTCTTGCTGATATAAATTATATAATAAATATAAGTTATTTTCAATCGTTACAAATAAGAGTTGAGCAAAAAGCAACAGCCTGCAGCCGGATTGCCCTGCTGCAAGCTGTGTGGGGATTACGGTTTTATGTCTTTTAATAAATTACTCTGTTGATAGCGAAAAGATTTTTGAAGAATGAAATCAATTTCTGGAAGAAGCCTGCCTTCGATGTGATTGTGATTTCGTCGAGAATCTCTTCGCCGTCACCGTCGGTCATTACGTTACCGTCTGCATCAACGAGCTTTGCGTAAACTGTGGCAGTACCGCCGGCAGTTGAAGTTACACGGCATTCTGTGCCGTCTGCGCTAACCTGAGTTGAAACGCCTGTGCCCTCAACAAACCAAGCAACAGCATATCCTTCGGGGATTTCGATTTCTTCAATAGTTAATACAAGTATATCACCGAAGTTGATAGCAGTTGTTGATGTGCGGTTGATTTCAATCTCGGGAATCTCTGTGGATTCCGGATTGTCGGGAGTGGGATCGTCCGGTGTAGGATCGTCCGGTGTAGGATCATCCGGTGTAGGATCCACAGCGTTTTTCTGCCATACTGCATAAAGTGTTGTGTTAGCTGTAAGAGTTATGGTGTTGCCTGCCTTGTAGCTTGCTGCTGTTGCAGAGCTGCTCTTTGACCAGCCGAGGAAGGTATAGCCGCTTCTTGTGGGTTGTACGGCACTGATTGTATAGCTTGCTGCTCCGCTCTGGCTTGAGGGAGCGCCGCTGCCGCCGTTTGCGTTGTAGGAAAGAGTATATGTTTTTGTTTCGGGAGTGTCAGGAGTTGCGGTGTTGTGACCGCTGCAGACTTTGTAGCTGTATCCGTTGGCTTTTGCAAAGCTTATTGCGTAGTTGTTGGCAGAATCGGAGCAGATATATCCGGTTGATTCTGTGAGGATGTTATCGGCAATTGTTGTAACGCTTGAAGGAATATGTATGTATTCCAGGCTGGTCATTGCGCCGAATGCAACCTGATCGATGCTGGTAACACCGGGATTTATAACAACGCTGGTTGCAGCAGTGCAATATGCAAATGCGCCGACACCAATGCTTTTTACGCTGCCGGGAATTGTAACGTTCTTCAGCGATTTGCAATAAACAAATGCCTGCTCACCGATTTCGGTTACTTTATTGCCGATAGTTACGTTTTCAAGAGAATCACAGCTGTAAAATACCTTTGTGCCTATTTTTGTCAGCTTTTCGGGCAGAGTGATGCTCTTGATTTTATCACAGTTGTAAAATGCAAGATCGCCGATTGTCTCAACGTTGCTGCCTAAGCTTATTGAGGAAAGAACCTTACAGCCGTAGAAAGCGTAATCGCCTATTGAAACAGTGCTTGCAGGTACGTTGACACTTGTCAAGGCAGTACAATTACGGAAGGCATAGTTACCGATGGTTTTTACCTTGCTGCCTAAAGTAACAGACTTAAGAGCTTTAGCGTTTTCAAAAGCTTTTGCGTTGATAGTCAGAACAGTACCGGGAAGGGTATAGCTTGTTGTGCTGCTTGCTGCAGGATACTTAATAAGTGTTGTTTTATTCTTATCGTACAATGCGTTTGCAGAATCGCTTGAATATGTGGTATTGGATGAATTGACTTTGATGTATTTGAGGTTTTCGCAATTATCAAAACAATTCTCACCAATAAAGCCGACAGTAGCCGGAATGTTAAGACCTGTAAGCTCATTCTGGAAATATACGTTAGCTATGGATTTTGTGCCGCTCTTTACGGTGTACTCACCGGAAAGGGAATTGTTATTAGCAACGGTAAGATCTCCGTCAGAGACAAGATGTTTGCCAACGTAAAGAACGCCGTTTTCCCAGTTCTTTATATTATCCTGATATGCAGTTTTGCGGAAAATATCGTTGCCCAGTTCCATTGCCTTGTCAGGCATTGTGATAGTCGCAAGTGCCCAGCAATGCTGGAATGCAACGTCGCCGATGCTTACTACACTGTCGGGGATTTTTACACTCGGAAGAACCCAACAGCCGTAGAATGCTTCGTCACCGATAGTTGTTACACCATAGGGGATAGTTACGCTTGCAAGCTCAGAACAGCCGTAAAAAGTACCCGCATTTATAGCTGTTACGCCGCTGGGTATTTTTATGCTTGTGAGGCTTTGGCAGGAAAGGAAAGCGTAATCGCCGATATATGTAACGCTATCGGGTATTGTGATGCTTTTAAGAGTCTGGCAATAGCGGAATGCATAACTGCCGATGCTCTTTACGCTGGAAGGAATTGTAACACTCGTAAGTGAGGTGCAATCATAGAAGGCGTAATCACCGATGCTTGTTACTCCGCTGCTGATGCTGACGGATTTGATTCCGTAATTGATGCTGTTATACTTCCACGGAACCTCGGAATGTGATGACCAATTTGTCATTGCACCGGTACCGCTGATTTTAAGCGCACCTGTGCTGTTGTCAAATGACCATGTGAGATTAGTGCCGCATGTGCCGCTATGGCTTTCTGCGGCGGCGGCAAACGGTGCAGCACATATGAGCATGGCCACAATGAGTATAACCGCCAAGGGTTTTTTGAGCATTTTTTCCATTTTGATTTTTCTCCTTTGCTTGATTTTTAAAATTTAACTCGGAAATCTGCGGATTTAAAAAACACGCACGACAGTCCGTAATAAATTCACTTATATAGACACCGCTTTTTTTGAAAAGGTTCACATTTTCAAAAAAATTTTTCAAATTTTATTTTTGCGTAATTATTGTTAGATTTTAATGATTATGGTATATTTGTATTCGCCGAAGTGATACTGTGAAAACAAGTCCATACAGACGATGTGTATTTTTGCGTAAAATAAAAAATGCGCCAGCCCAAGCTGACGCACAAAAATGCATTAGCTCGAATGTCGCCAAACAAACTTCAACATACTATTACAGATATGAAGAAATCGAGCATGCATTTTTTCAAATTTAAAAATACATACCTATAATAGTATATTAAGTTTGTTTGGCAATACTACTTTACCACAGTTTTTGCAAGTTATCAATAGTAAATATTGATTTTGCGAGCTTCGGCACCGGCTTTTCATCTGCAAATTCCAACTGCGGAATATACGGGGTACACAATGAAAGAAACAATAAACCTTACCGAGCTTGTAAAAAAGGCGGCAAACGGTGACAATAAAGCGTTTGAAGAATTATACCGTGCGACAGTCAGCAATGCCTTTCGCACGGCAAATCTTATACTCTCAAATCCGAATGATGCAGAAGATGTTCTTCAGAATGCATATATCAAAGCGGCAGAAAAGCTCTCGGAGCTTAAAAAACCCGAGAGCTTTGAAAATTGGTTGAAGACAATTATAGAAAACGAATGTAAAAACTACATAAGAAAAGAAAAACGCATCAGTGCACCGTTTGTTTCGCTGAAAAACAAAACAGAAGAGGCAGTAAAAGAGGCTGTTGAATCTGTGCCGCAGGAAATTATGGAGCGCGAAGACCTGAAAAATGGTGTGATGGAAATTGTCAACAGTCTTTCGCCTGAAACCCGTGCCTGCATAGTGCTTTTCCACTATGAAGACAAAAGCCTGAATGAAATTGCCGAAATTTTAAATATATCCGTCGGCACGGTAAAAAGCAGACTGCATAACGGCAGAAAGAAAATAGAAAATCAGTTTAATAAGCTGCGCAAAAAAGATCCCACTCTGTATGGGGTCGCAGCCATTCCGTTTTTGCTTTCGTTTCTTGTTTATCGTTCGGGAAGCATTGCTCTGCCGGCATCATTATCATCTGCAAGCGCAGGAATAACCGTTGCCGCCACAGCAACAGCTGCTTCAACTACAACAGCTACTGCTGCTTCGGCAGCCACAGCAACAGCCGCTTCAACCGCTACTGTTACCGCTGCCGCCACATCAGTAGCCGTCAAGGCAGCTGCCGTTGTTGTTGCAGGATCTTTAACCGTAGGCGGTACGGCAGCAATTAAAAATCATATTGAAAAAATCTCTGAACAAGCCGCTGTATATTCGACAACAGCAGAGGAGACGGGTGCGATAAAGCCTTCTGAATATTACGTTTCGGAAGAAGCAAGTACCGAAAGCAAAATTACGCAAATCCCGACCAAAGATTATACAGTCTCTTCAGACTTCTCCTCAACAACCTTAACTGTAAACAACATAATGCCGACTGCATCTGAAACATCCGTGAGGCAGGAATCAGTTACTTCAACCCAAAAGCCATCCGAAACTGCAACATCAGGCACAACACAGCGCCCGACAGAAACCGCAATACCTGCAACAAACCCTGAAAACAGTTATTCAGTTACCAAGGGCATAGTAACAAAATATACAGGCGGTGACTCAAAGGTCACCATTCCCGGCTCAATCGGCGGAAATACTGTTACTGCAATCGGAGCCGGTGCTTTTCAGGGTAATGCAAAAATAACGTCCGTTTCTCTGCCTGCTACGGTAACACAGATAGGGCAGGAGGCGTTTGCAGACTGTGCTTCGCTGTCATCCGTAGCTTTTCCGTCTTCGCTCGGACAAATTGGTATAGGTGCTTTTTACGGTTGTTCAAGTCTCCGTTCGGTAACAATCCCCGATTCTGTAACAGTAATCGGCGACGAAGCGTTTGCAAACTGCACATCGCTTAAAACAGTAACCATACCTTCCTCAGTAACGGATATAGCAGACGATGCCTTTTATGGTTGCGATTCTCTGACTATTGTTTGTTCCGAGGGTTCGGCTGCACATAATTTTGCGATTGAAAATTCTATCAATTATACCTTTTAAAACAAATACCGATTATTTCTCCGCTTTATAATGTTCGTACGGACAGCTCAGACTAATTGCATTGCGCAGGATAAAAAAACCGCCTCAACGGTGCTGATGACACCGAAGAAGCGGTTTTTGTGTTTTTAATATGCTTTTCGAAGCTTACGATTATTTGCCGAGGCGAATAACGTTCCAGCTGTGCTTGCCGAGAAGAGTTGAGAAAGTTCCGTCCTCAACCTTTGACGCCGTGCTGTATGTCGGCGCAACGTTGTTCGGGTTTTCCTCGGTGTTTACAGCTTTCATATCGTCGTGAGTGAGCACAATATGCTCTTTTACTTTGAAACCTGCAAACTGACGCAGGTCGCAGGAAATTTCAATATCCTCTTTAAGGTCTTTGTTAACGGCAAAAATTGTTATATTGTCGTCGTCGTTTTCTATAACGACGCTGTCTATAAGGCTGACCTCGCCGTATTTGCGGCTCTCATAAATCGGCGCTTTGACGATTGTGTTGAGCGCAGTTCCCTTGCCGTAAATGCTTGCCTGCATATAGGGGAAGAAAATGGTCTGGCGCCATGCACCCGTATCTGAAGTCATAATAGGTGCGATAACGTTTACAAGCTGAGCAAGGCAGGCAATTTTTACTCTGTCTGCGTGGCGGATGAGTGTGATGAGCATACTGCCGACGAGAAGCGCATCCTCAAAGTTATATACGTCCTCAAGTTTGCGCGGTGCTTCTTCCCAAGGTTTGCAGAGCTTGTCAACCTCGTGCGAATGGTACCATACATTCCACTCGTCGAAGGAGACCATAATTTTTTTCTTTGAGCGTTTCTTTGCCTGTACGTAATCGCATATTGCAACAACAGATGATATGAAGCTGTCCATATCTGCGCTGTGGCAGAGGAATTCCTCAGTGTTGTTTTCGGAGTTGTTGTAGTATGTATGAAGTGAGAGGTAATCAACGTCGTGGTAGCAGTGGTCGAGCACGTCAGCTTCCCACTGAGCGAAGGTGCTCATACCGCTGTTTGAAGAGCCGCAGGCAACAAGCTCGATGTCGGGGCTTACCCAGCGCATTACCTTTGCAGCCTCGTGAGCGGCTCTGCCGTATTCGTGCGAGGTTTTGTGGCCTATCTGCCAGTCACCGTCCATCTCGTTGCCAAGGCACCAAAGTTTGACGTTATGAGGCTCTTTGTGGCCGTTTTTGATACGAAGGTCGCTCCAGTACGTGCCGCCCTGAAGGTTGCAGTATTCGACGATGTTTCTTGCATCGTCAGCGCCTCTCGTGCCGAGGTTGATTGCCATCATCGGCTCGGTGTTTGCTTCTTTACACCAATCTATAAACTCATCAAGTCCGAACTGATTTGTTTCTGTTGAGTGCCAGGCAAGCTCTGCTCTGCGGGGGCGAAGCTCCTTCGGGCCGATGCCGTCTTCCCAGTTGTAGCCGGAAACAAAGTTGCCGCCGGGATAACGCACAACGGGTACGGCTGTTTCACGAACAAGGTTGAGAACGTCTTTTCTGAAACCGTTTTTGTCACTCAGCGGATTTTCGGGCTGGTAGATGCCTTTATAAATCGCCCTGCCGAGATGCTCGAGAAAAGAGCCGTAAATTCTTTTATCGATTTCACCGACGATATAATTTTTATCAATAATGAGCTGTGCTTTTTTCATAACCGGTTACCTCATTTTAGTTGTCAATGTAGCCCGTAATTTCCTCACGGGTTTTGAATATATATCCCTGCTCAGCGAGCATATCAAGGTCGCCGAGAGCAAGACCGATACCTTTTGCAACGCAGTTGAGCGGATCTGTTGCAAGGCGGGTTTTGATTTTGGTTTTTGTTTCAATCGCTTCAGCCATATCGCGCAGCATTGCTCCGCCGCCCGTGAGCACGATGCCGCTTGTGCCTATATCGCCAACAAGCTCCGGCGGCGTGATTTCAAGCACGTTTCTTACGGCTTCACCGATTGCTTCGATATATTCGCGCATTGCAAGGTAACAGTCGGTTGAAGTGACCTCAACCGTTGCCGGCATACCGCTTGTGTAGCGTTTGCCCTTGACCGTGAATGCAAGCTCTTCGTTACGAAGCACGGCACAGCCAATCTGTTTTTTTATCTCTTCTGCCGTGCGCTCACCTATGACAACGTCTTTTTCACGGCGGACAAGTCGCACGATTGCCTCGTCAAAAAGGTTGCCTGCAATTTTGATGGATTTTGAAACAGCGATACTGCCCTGAGTTATAACGGCAATATCCGTTGTGCCGCCGCCGATGTCTACAACCATACTGCCCTCGGCTTTCGTCAGGTCAGCGCCTGCGCCGATTGCTGCGGCAAGCGGCTCTTCCATCAGGCAGGCTTTGCCTGCGCCTGCGGCTGTTATCATATCAAGTACCGTGCGTCGCTCAAGGTTGGTAACGCTTGAGGGCATACACACGATAATGTTGGGCTTGAAAATCGCGTTACGGCAAACCTTGGCGATGAATCTGCTGAGCATCTGGCGGGTTGCCGTGAAATCGGAAACTACACCATCCTTCATCGGACGAACAACTCTGATTGAGTCGGGGTTGCGGCCAAGCATATCGTAAGCACGTTTGCCTACGGCGCACATTCTGCCGGTTTTTGTGCTGTACGCAACAACGGACGGCTCGGTGAGTACAATGCCTCTGCCTTCCATATAAACTATTATATTCGCAGTACCGAGGTCGACGCCGATGTTTTTGCCGAGCATAGCCGCTCACCTCCGTTTGTCAGAATCTTTCAAGAGTAAATCAAAAAGTTGCAACGCCGAGAGAGGGGTTGAAAGTGAAGTTGATTTCTTCCTTTGTTTCACCCTTGGAGTTCTTCTGAATGATGTTAACCATAACGTGGTTCTTGTCAACAGCCTCAATTACGGTTTCGGTGTAAGAGCCGAAATCACCCGTGTCAAAGAGTGTGTCACCTGCATCGATAAAGGATGAAATCTCTTCCATTGTTTTGGAATATGAGCTGATTGTTGCCTGCTTGAGGTCGATAACGGCAATACGTGAAGAATCTGCGATTATGCCGTAGCTGTACATATCGCTTGTTGTCGGGCAATCAAGCAGTACCATATTGCTGCAAGGCGTGTCGACGATTGTAATCTGCGTGCTGGAGGGCAGATAGACCGCGCAAAGCGAAGCGTAGGGCGCATTTGCATCCTGCTTGGTAAAGTAGATGTGGCTGCCGCTTCTGTTTGAAGCCTCAATATCGTAGGTGATTTTTGTGTCAAGCGGATACTCGAAAAGAATGCGTACGTTGCCGCTCTTCTCAACCCTTGCAAGCACCTGCATATTTTCATACTCAAATGTTTTATATGCCTTGCCGTCGTATGTGATGATTTCCTTCATCTCATATTTTTTTGCAACGTCCTTATCGATAACCTTGTCGGAAAACGGGGTTGGTGTAAGTGCGGCACCTTTGTTGAGGCGCGCTGTGTCAGCCGAGCAGGCGGCAAGCGAAAGCACCGTTACCGCTATGATAAAAACAGCTGTGATTTTTTTAAGCATTGTTATCAGCTCCCGATTATTTGTTTTCTTTGTTTTTGAAAATGATAAATTTGCTGAATACGTAATTCATCACAACGACGATTACGGCTAACGCAATTTTCGTCAGCATCAAACCGCCTATCGCAAAATCGGGCAGAATCTGCAACGTGATTTTGCCGAAGCCGAGCCACGTGACGAATATCAGTATTCCCAACTCCTCGACAATGAACGAGAAAACTCTCGCTCCGACAAAGGAGGGGATTTCTTTTGCGAGCACTTTCGGCTTCCAGCTTTTGCTTTCAAACACAAGCAGCTTGTTTGTAACGTAGGCAAAGATGACAGCGCCTATCCAAGCGATAAAGTTGGTAAGCAGCGCAAGCAAATCAAGGTCAATTTCAGGCAAAAACCTTGAAAAAGCCATATTCAGCAGCTTGAAAATGCCGAAGTTAACAACAGTGGTAAGCACACCGAAAATCAGGTACGTTACGGTTTCTTTGTTAACAAGCTTTTTGAAAATTTTCTTCAACTTTTCCATTTATGCTCCTTGGGGCAGTTTATTTGATGGGGTAATCTCCCGTAAAGCAAGCATCGCAGTAGGTCTTTTCACAGGTGCCGATAAGCTCGCCGAGAGTTTCTCTGTTAAGGAAACCGAGTGTGTCTGCGCCGATAATTTCGCAAAGCTCTTCGACGGAGTGGCGGTTTGAGGTAAGCTCTTCACGAGTCGGAATATCTGTGCCGTAGAGGCAGGGGTAGTGAAGGGTGGGGGAGGAGATTCTGACGTGAACTTCCTTTGCACCTGCGTTTTTTAGAAGGCGCACAATATCTGCACAGGTAGTGCCGCGGACAATTGAATCGTCAACCATAACAACCTTCTTGCCCTTTACGGTTTCGCTCAGAACATTGAGTTTGATGCCTACGGAAGAAGCGCGCTGCTCCTGCGTCGGCTTGATAAACGTTCTGCCTACGTAGTTATTACGCACAAAGCCCATACCGTATTCAATGCCGCTTTCGCGTGCATAGCCGATAGCGGCGTCAAGGCCTGAGTCGGGCACGCCGATTACAATGTCGGCATCGACGGGATGCTGACGGGCGAGCAGACGGCCTGCCTGAATACGAGAGCCGTGAATCGATACGCCGTCCATAACGCTGTCGGGTCTTGCGAAATAGATATATTCAAAGATACATATTCTTCTCTTGCAATTTTCTTTCTGATAATATGTTCTCATTCCGTCACTGTCTATAACAATGATTTCGCCGGGGTTAACGTCGCGGACAAATTCAGCTCCGAGTGCGTTGAGTGCACAGGTTTCGGAAACAACAACGTAGCAACCCTCTTTTGTTTTGCCGATTGTAAGGGGACGGAAACCGAAAGGATCACGCACGGCAACAATTTTGCGGGGGCTCATAACGACGAATGAGAAAGCGCCTCTGAGCTTTTCAAAAACTACCTTGACCGCTTCTTCAACACTGTGTGTGAAAAGACGCTCTTTTGCGATAAGCTGAGCCATAATTTCTGCATCGGAGTTTGAGCGGAACATTGCTCCCGTTTTGGAAAGTTCACTGCGAAGCTCGTCGGAGTTGACAAGGCTGCCGTTGTGAGCGAGCGCAAGTCTGCCCTTGCCGTAGCGCATAACAAAAGGCTGCGCACCCTGAATGTTGGATGATTTGGCGGTAGAGTAGAGCGCGTGAGCAATTACGTTTTCGCCCTTGAGCTTTGCGAGTTTATCTTCGTCAAAAACGTCTGCTGCAAGCCCCATTCCTTTGATACATTCAAGAACACCGCTGTTGCTTATTGCGATACCGCAACTCTGCTGACCTCTGTGCTGCATAGCGTAGAGGGCAAGATAAGCATATTCGGCAGGGTCTTCTACCAGACCGTTGCCGTAGAGAGCGAATACGCCACATTCCTCGTGCATTTAAAAAACTTCCTTTCGGGGTAAAATATAATAAACAATAATATAACAAACTTTCTGCTTTTGCAATACCTTGGCGTATTGCTTGTAACCATTTTGTCTGTACTATAATAATTAATACATTAGTATAGTATACCATCCGATGCGCCATAAATCAACCTCAATTAAAAAACTGACTGCGTAAAAAAATAAAAAATCAGCTTGCAGCCCGCTCTTTCGGGGAATATAAAAAGCAGAACGATTAACGCCCGCGCCGGATGAAGAAACGCTTCCTTATCCGATGCGGGCGAAGTTCTGCTGTGGGTTTTATTTTGCGTAGTCGGTAGCTCTGTTTTCGCGGATGATATTGACCTTGATCTGTCCGGGATACTCAAGTTCCTCTTCAATCTTCTTGACAATATCTCTTGCGAGAAGAACCATCTTGTCATCTGTGATGACCTCGGGCTTAACCATGATACGAACCTCACGGCCTGCCTGAATTGCAAAGGAATTATCAACGCCTTCGAAGGATTTTGAAATCTCCTCAAGCTTCTCGAGACGTTTGATATAGTTCTGCACGTTTTCGCGTCTTGCGCCGGGACGTGCAGCAGAGATTGCGTCAGCAGCCTGAACGAGGCAGGCAACGATTGTCTTTGCCTCAACGTCACCGTGGTGAGCGTGAATTGCGTGGATAACTTTCTCGTTTTCTTTGTACTTACGTGCGTACTCTACGCCAAGCTCAATGTGAGAACCGTCGAGAGAATGGTCAAGAGCCTTACCGATATCGTGAAGAAGACCTGCACGCTTTGCAAGCTTGACGTCTGCGCCGATTTCAGCAGCCATAAGACCTGCGATGTAGGAAACTTCAAGTGAATGATCGAGAACGTTCTGACCGTAACTTGTGCGGTATTTCAGGCGGCCGAGGATTTTGACAAGCTCGGGATGTATGCCGTTGAGACCTGCATCGAGAACTGCTCTTTCGCCTGCCTGCTTGACAGAGTGCTCAACCTCTTTGACTGCCTTGTCGTGCATTTCTTCGATGCGTGCAGGATGGATTCTGCCGTCGGAAATGAGCTTTTCAAGGGTGAGTCTTGCTTCTTCGCGGCGTACCGGATCGAAGCAGGAGAGTGTGATTGCTTCGGGTGTGTCGTCGATGATGAGGTCGACGCCTGTTATTGTTTCGAGGGTGCGGATGTTACGACCCTCACGGCCGATGATTCGGCCCTTCATCTCATCGTTGGGAAGAGCAACAACGGATACCGTTGCTTCGGATACCTGCTCAGCGGCACAGCGCTGAATTGCCGTTGCAACAACCTCTCTTGCCATTGTGTCAGCCTCGTCGCGGAGTGACTGCTCGTACTCGAGGAGTTTGTGAGCCTTTTCTCTGCTGAGGTCATCTTCGAGAGATTTGAGAAGGTAATCTCTTGCCTGCTCGCGTGTGAAGTTCGAAATACGCTCGAGCATTTCAAACTGACTGCGTTTGATGGATTCGATTTCTTCGAGCTTTGCGTCAGCGGCTTTGATTTTGCCGTTGAGAATCTCGTCTTTCTTTTCGAGGTTGTCGGATTTTTTATCAAGCAGTTCTTCACGCTGCATGATTCTTCTTTCCTGCTTTTGAACCTCGGAGCGTCTTTCTCTGAGCTCTTGCTCGGTAGCTGTACGCTCTTTGTGGATAGCATCTTTAGCCTCAAGTATTGCTTCTTTTTTCTTCGATTCGGCCTGGGAGATAGCATTGTTTATAATGCGCTCAGCTTCTTGCTTGGCAGAACCGATTTCAGCTTCTGCAACCTTGCGTCTATGCAAACCGCCGAGAATGAAACAGACAACGCCTGAAACAACCGCGGCAGCAACAATTAATGCAATTGCTAAACCGATGTTCATAGGTGTGGCACCTCCTTGGTAAAAATTTTGGAAAAATTAAGTAAAAAAATAAAGGATTATGGTATCTTGCGACGGAATCGTAATATCGGCTTGTGTACCGTCGCAATGCAGCGGTTAATGGGTGCAGAAGCATAAACACACACATTTACACACTACATATTGTATATTATAACTTTTATTACTGTATGTCAAGACTTTAACTCGCTAAAATATATGTTTTTAACAAAAAATTAATATCCGGCGAGCAGGCGTATCGATATCAAACTGCATAAATACTCGTGCCGGACATTGTTGAAATTCATTATAGCTTTTCACGGCAGAATGTGATACAATAAGAAAAACTGTGCGAATTTTCGGAGGGCAAACGTATGAAACGTCTTCATATCCTCATATCAATACTTCTCGTGTGCTGTATTACGGTCGGCGGGTTTGCTTTGTATGCGCTCGGCGCATCCTCGAACCCGGGCGATGCTGACCTTGACGGCAGTGTTACGGTTGAAGATGCCCTGCTTGTGCTCCGCGCATCTTCAAAGCTCGATACACTCAACGCCGAGCAGGTTAAGCTTGCAGACGTAACCTATGACGGAAAAGTCAATTCGGTTGATGCTTTGCGTATTCTTCTCTACGTCTCGGGCAACATTTCCGACCTTGGCAATATCGGCTCGGAGGAAGGCGACGACATCATAATCTGACGCTGCGCTGTGCTTTTTGACAGTTGTGTATGAGGGCTTGAGCCTTGGCATACAACATATTGTGCAACATTCCGAAAGACATAAAAAAACAAAAAAATGCTTGACCTGACCCTCTTATTTGTGGTATACTCGCTGTACCTCTGTAAGAGGGTTATTTTTTGTGCCCTTTTTTGAGGGAGGCAATTTTTAAAATGGAGGTGCCGAATTATGGCCGGAGACGCAAGAGTAAAAGTTACTCTCTCCTGCACTGAGTGCAAACAGCGCAACTACAACACAAAGAAAAACAAGAAGAACACACCTGAAAAGCTGGAGATGAACAAGTACTGCAGATTCTGCAAGAAGCATACGCTCCACAAGGAAACAAAATAAGCGGGAGGTTATGAAAATGGCAAAGGATAAAAATTCCGAGGCAGCAAAAAAGGTTGCCGATGCCGAAAAAGCCTCAAAGAAGAAGACCGCTAAGAACGACGGCAAGCCGAACGTTTTTGTTCGCGCTGCAAAAGCAGTTGCAAAATTCTTCAAGGACCTCAAGGGTGAAACAAAGAAGATTGTCTGGCCGACAGGTAAGACAGTTCTTAAGAACACCGGTATTGTCCTTGCTGTAGTTCTTGCAGTCGGTGCAGCTATTTGGGTTGTCGATTATGCAGTAGCAGCAGGTCTGGGTGCACTTTTCACACTCGACTTTAGTGGTACTGAAGAAACAACGACAGCACTCACAGCTATCGGTAATTCAATTACCGGCTAAGACAAAAGGGTTTATTTTTAACCTGCTTCTTGGAGGATAACAATGGCTGATGATGCAAAATGGTATGCGATTCATACCTACTCAGGCTACGAAAATAAGGTAGCCGACAGTATCCGCAAAATTGTCGAAAACCGCAGTATGCAGGAAAGCATTCTTGACGTATCAATCCCGACAGAAATTGTTACGGAGATACGTGAAGACCAGAGCACTCGCGAGGTTGAGCGCAAGCTTTTCCCCGGTTATGTGCTTGTCAAACTTGCTGTTAATTACGACGAGGATGACCAGCCCAAGATGAGTGATGAAACATGGTACGTTATCCGCAATACACGCGGCGTTACGGGTTTTGTCGGTCCGGAGAGCAAGCCTGTTCCCCTTAAGGAAGAGGAAGTTCTCAAGCTCGGCGTTGAAAAGCGTTCAATCGAAGTCAGCTACGAGGTTGGCGACACCGTTAACATTATGGACGGTATTATGGACGGCTTCAGCGGCGTAGTTCAGGAAATCGACCTTGAAAACAATATGGTCAAGGTTACGGTTTCGGCATTCTTTGGCAGAGAAACACTTGTAGAGCTTGAGCTCGATCAGGTTGAGCCTGTCACAGACTGATTTATTAACTTTGGTAACTGCGGGTTATTACCCGTGTTATGGGGCCCCGTGTCCCGTGGGAGGAGCAAAATCTTTCTTAGTGCTCCGGTCAACCACAATTTTGGAGGTGCAAACTAATGGCTCAGAAGGTAGTCGGCTTTGTAAAGCTGCAGATCCCCGCCGGTAAAGCAACACCGGCTCCGCCCGTTGGTCCCGCACTTGGTCAGC
>JAZRRT010000206.1:0-11377 GCA_045650985.1 Acutalibacteraceae bacterium
TTCCACCGAGGATGTAAGAGATAAGTAATCGCTCTATAACGGCAAAGTTTCTTCAGGTGCCGAGGCGGCATCAAACAAAGCGGAGCTTGCCCGGCGGATGGAGAAAATAGGATACAAGGTTGTCACCCTGCGTGGTGACGCTGTTAAATAAGTTATAATCATTTATATATCGAAAGAAGGAAAACTAAATGGCAAAATTTGATCCTAAATCACTTAAGGCAGAGGAGTTTATCAACCACGAAGAAATCCTCGCAACGATTGAATATGCTGAGCAGAATAAGCGCAACGTTGAGCTTATAGACGAAATACTTGAGAAGGCTCGTCCGAAAAAAACTGAGGATGGCACAGTCTGTTCAGGTCTGACTCACAGGGAGGCAAGCGTGCTTCTTGCCTGCGATATTCCCGAAATGGTTGAAAAAATCTACGAAATCGCAAAAGAGATTAAGCTCGCTTTCTACGGCAACCGTATCGTTATGTTTGCACCGCTTTATCTTTCAAACTATTGCGTGAACGGCTGTGTTTATTGTCCATATCATCTCAAGAATAAGCATATCACGCGTAAAAAGCTTACACAGGAAGAGGTTAAGAACGAGGTTATTGCACTTCAGGATATGGGTCACAAGCGTCTTGCGATTGAGGCTGGCGAGGACCCTGTGCATAACCCGATTGAGTACATCCTTGAATGTATCAAAACCATATATTCAATCAACCACAAAAACGGTGCAATCCGCAGAGTAAACGTAAACATTGCCGCAACAACGGTTGAAAATTACCGTAAGCTGAAGGATGCCGGCATTGGTACGTATATTCTCTTCCAGGAAACTTACCATAAGGAGAGCTATCTGAAACTTCATCCGACGGGACCCAAGCACGATTACGATTATCATACTGAAGCGATGGACAGAGCTATGGAGGGCGGCATTGACGATGTCGGTCTGGGCGTGCTCTTCGGTCTTGAGCTTTATAAGTATGAGTTTGCGGGACTTCTTATGCACGCGGAGCATCTTGAAGCTGTTCACGGCGTAGGTCCGCACACAATCAGCGTGCCCAGAATCAAGCGCGCGGACGATATTGACCCGACCGTATTCGACAACTCAATTCCCGATGAAATGTTTGAGAAGATTATTGCCTGCATCCGTCTTGCAGTACCTTATACGGGTATGATTATTTCTACGCGCGAATCACAGCAGGTGCGTGAGCGTGTGCTCAACCTCGGCATTTCGCAGATAAGCGGTGCATCGCGTACGTCCGTCGGCGGATATACGCAGGAAGAACGTCCGCACGATTCGGAGCAGTTTGACGTATCTGACCAGCGCACGCTTGATGAGGTTGTTCGTTGGCTTATGGAAAACGGTCACATTCCTTCGTTCTGCACGGCTTGTTACCGAGAGGGCAGAACGGGCGACAGATTTATGAGCCTTTGTAAAAACGGACAGATTATCAACTGCTGCCATCCCAACGCATTGATGACTCTCACAGAGTATCTTGTCGATTACGCAAGCGATGCGACAAAGGAAATCGGTTACAGTATGATAATTGACGAACTTAAGAAGATTCCCAAGGATAAAGTAAGAGATATTGCGACACAGAATATTTCGGATATAAAAAATTCGAACAGACGCGATTTCCGATTCTAAAGGAGAGGTTTAAATGGGTCTTAACAGTGTGGTTTCGGCTGAAAGGGTTCATATCGGCTTTTTCGGGCTTCGTAACGCAGGAAAGTCAAGCCTTGTCAATGCCGTTACGGGGCAGGAGCTTGCGCTTGTTTCCGACGTTATGGGAACAACAACCGATCCCGTTAAAAAGGCTATGGAGCTGCTGCCGCTCGGCCCTGTCGTGATAATTGATACGCCCGGTGTAGATGATGAGGGTGAGCTTGGCTTAATGCGCGTCAAGCGTGCGATGCAGGTGCTCAATTATGCTGATATAGCCGTGCTTGTTGTTGATGCAAGCAAGGGTATGAGCGATTCGGACAGCAGCCTTGTTGCGGCTTTTGAAAGCAAAAAACTGCCCTACGTTATCGCATATAACAAGGCTGATTTGATTGCTGAAATACCGCAGGAAACCGAAAACGAAATATATGTAAGCGCTGTAAGCAAGTATAATATTGAGCGGCTTAAAGAGAAGATTGCATCCGCTGTAAAAGTCCACGCTCAGTCAAGAAAAATAGTTTCGGACATTATCGGGGCAGGGGATACGGTTGTGCTTGTTACGCCGATTGATGAATCTGCTCCGAAGGGCAGACTTATTCTGCCGCAGCAGCAGACGATACGTGATATACTCGATGCTCACGCAACGGCAATTGTAACAAGAGAAACCGAGCTTGCTCAGACTCTTGATTCCCTTAAGAATCCTCCCGCACTCGTAATAACCGATTCACAAGCTTTCGGTATGGTTTCAAAGATTGTGCCGCCGGAAATTTCGCTTACTTCTTTCTCAATCCTCTTTGCAAGGTACAAGGGTAATCTCGATATTCTTGCACGCGGTGCAAAGTATCTTGACGAGCTTAAGGATGGCGACAAAGTGCTGATTTCGGAAGGCTGCACCCATCACCGTCAATGTAACGATATAGGCACGGTAAAGCTTCCGTTATGGATTAAAAAGCATACGGGTAAAGCTGTTGAGTTCGATTTTACTTCAGGCGGTGAATTTCCGCAGGAGCTTTCGCCCTATTCGCTTGTCGTGCATTGCGGCGGATGTATGCTCAATGAGCGCGAGATGCAGTACAGACTCCGTCAGGCTGATGACGCGGGTGTGCCGATAACTAACTACGGCACGGCGATTGCTTATATGAACGGAATCCTCGGCAGAAGCCTTGAGGTTTTTAAGTAGAAATATACAAACATTATAATGGCTTTTGCGGCATTTTCGTCATTTGAAATGCCGCATTTTTTATTGCCGTTATTGCTATGTGTTAAAATCTGTGTTATAATTCTATGGTATTTGTGGAAATTTGTCTTTATTAAAATAAAAATTAAACAAGAGAAAGGAAAGAAGAAAAATGAAAAGAATTATTGCACTCATTATGAGCATTGTTATGGCTTTTTCTGTTGTTGCGTTTACCGTTAGCGCAGACCAGACAACGGCTCAGAATCCCGGAGAAATTGATGTCAGCTTTATGAATAACCTGACAAATGCGCTCAGTTTTTTCAAGTATGGCATTAAGGACACGAAGGTTTATCTCAGACCTACCGAACGTGAGAACGTAAGCGAGTTCTGCATCGATTACACAAATAACGAAGATGCAGCACAAACAACCGGCCTCGGTGCTTTTTATAACCACGAGACGGGTGAGGTTTTCGGCTTCAATTACGACAAGGGCGTCTTTGACAGCGGTTTTGCCTACAATGCTTTTTCGCAGCAGTTTTACGCAACTAATGCTTGCTGGCAGCGTCAGTTCGGCTTCACTCCGCTTTACGATCTGCTTGCAAAGCTTGCGTTTGACTATACGACAAGGCGCTTCTTTTTTGAGTATGACGGCAAGGATTGGATGATTCAGATCTGGAAGGGTAACTACGTTTTTGATACGTTTGTCGGCGGCGAAATCGGTGTGTATAACAGACCTGACGGTAAGCTCGGTATGTTCTACAACTGTGCAAACGATGAGGAAATGATGCCCATTTCAATGAAGGTTTACAGTGATGAGCGCAGCTACATAGAAAGAGAAGAATATCTCACTTGGTGGTCAACGGGCTTTGTTTTTGCCGATCCGGTCGATCCCGCTTCGCTTACAATGGAGGGCACGATTACGTTCCCCAGTGAGGAAATGTGCAGTGCATTTGTTAAGTCGGCAATACTTAATTTTGACGTGGAATGTACTCAGGACGGTGCGGTTGCAACGATTATATGGTAAAACAAAAGCAAGGTAGATGTCTACCTTGCTTTTTTGCTTAGTTTGGTTTGCTGTATTTCATTGCTCTTTCACTGTCGCTTATTCCCTTTGTTGTCGGGTCAACGGTGATGCCGATTTGTGCAAGAATTGCAACAACCGAGATGAAAAGGTTCTGTATAGATTCTTCGGTGATTGAGGGCACGACGTCCGTCATTGCCAGCACCGAATATATAAACGAGATTACAACGGGAATCGTTGCAATCCAGAATGTCGGCTGCTTGAATCTTACTTTCCAGTTTATTTTCATTTTCGTCCCTCCTTCAGCTTATTTGTGATATTGTTCGAGGTCATCAATTCTGTGATTGATAACCTTTAATTTTTCGGCTTCAACCTCATCGGCTCGCTCAAGCTTGTACACCCTTTCGATAACTTTGTTGTGCTGTTCAACCTTTTTCTCAAGTTGTTCAATTCGGTAGTTTGTTAGCTTGGAGCTAACAATTATACCGCCGAACGTGCCTGCAAGTGAGCCTGTGAGGGTCAACAGCGCCGTAACAATTTCATTAGGCATCTTATTTCACACCCCCTGCATAAGCCACAAAGCCCGCTTTGGTAGTGCCTGCGGCGGAGTATGTGAGAAGATAACAGCCGTCAACCTTTGCAACACAAGTTGCCGCCTCTCTCGCGTCAAGTGAACCGATGCTGTTTTTCTGCGCTTTGCAGTCTGCAACGGTCTGGTATACTTTTTCGGTTGTGCTTCCGTTTTTCCAGGTCATTGCCATAAAGTCACCTTCTTTATCGCTGAATTTTTCCCAATTTATAATGCTGTTGGGATTCAGAAGATTCTTGCCGTAGCCCCACGTCTTGGAGCTTTGCACCTCAATGTGCAGATGTGCGCCGTAGCTGTTGCCCGTGTTGCCCATTCTGCCGAGTATCTGACCGCTTGCAATTCTCTCGCCAACCTTTACGGCCGGCTTATCTGTTAAATGGGCATACAGAATTGATCGGTTATCATCCGTGCGGAATACAAGGTGGTTGCCGTAGCTTGTGCCGCAATCGTTTATGCGTGTTACGATACCCTGCGTAACAGCAACGAGAATTGGGTTGCTGTCACATACTCTGTCAACCCCCGTGTGGTAACCGAGCTTCCAGTTGCCTTTTTTCTTGAAGGCTGTTGTCTGCCGTGAAATAGCCCTGAACGGTGAACGGTACATCATCCGAACCTCACCTCAATCAGATGCATAAAGTATGCGATATAAAGCGGAAAAACTGTAAATAAAGCGTGAATCATACTGTTACCTCGATTCTTTCCCACCGCTGTATAATCTTACCGTTTTCTTCTGTGTAAAGCGGTGTGTAATAGCCTGTTTCATCTTCTTCGGGGTGTTCTGCCTTAACAATAGGCAACCAACCGAGTGAAGCATACTGTTCGGCAGATGCGTTTATAATCTGCTTGTCACCGATATAAAGAATATTCGGTGCATACTCAAAATTGCCGCGGTCAAGCCGCGCGTAGTTGTAATTCTTTTTCATCCTTTACACCTCCTCGAATTTTACGTCAAAGTCAAAATCCCATATTGCGGCGGAATTGTTTGAGCCGAAAACACCTGCACAGATTGTCTGCGAAGGGTCGGTTGTTTCGACAACAATCTTTGTGCCTGCAACAATATTGCAAAGCGGTGTGTTTACAGCTATATTGCCGTTTTTCTTGCCGATTGCGATTATCAGGTCGCCCGAGCTTTCATCCGTTGCGGAATTGGAATTGACCTTCAACGTTGTAAGTGTCAACCTGTAACATTTTGATGTGTCAACAGTTGCCAAGGGAGCAGATGGCATAACGACGTCGATACCTGTTGAGGCGTTTTTTGCTGCGCCAAAGAAAATTTGATATGCTGAACTTGGTCCCATAAATCCTGCGGACGTGTGCTTGAGTGTAAGTGTGTTGTTGTCTTGCCACACACTTTCAATCTTGTAGCCTGAGCGATAACTTAATCTGTACCCTTCAAGATAATCAACAGCACTCGAAACAAGCTGTTGCATCATCATTCTTCGTCTGCTCATTCATTCACCCCGATTGCGCACCAGAGACCGATGTTGTCAACAATGCTGATTTCGTATCTCTTGTTGGCTTCGATTGTCAGCTCATTAACCCATTTGATGGTGCCGGGCAATGTCAGCACCGTTGGTGTCGCACCGCTTGTGAAGCTGAACATATATTCGTTGCGTTTGTTTGGCTTGCCTTCAAAAAAGTCGATTATCAGTGTTTTGCATTCGGCAAAGCTGTAATCAACGTTCGGCTTGATTGCGAAGTGCGTGGCGGTTGTTTCTATGCGGTCTATTGGTATATCATCTGCGGTAATAAACCTTACACCTTCGGCTGCACGCCATTCACCGCCCTGATATTTCATAAGGCGATAATCGGTATGGAATAAGTACCCGTTTCCGTAAACTTCAACCTCATAGTTGTCAAACATATCAAATTTAGGAAGCTGAAAATATTTAGGAAATTCGTCAATGCTGTTTAGTATTGTTGTTTCTCCATTGACTGTAACCTCCGTATCCGGATCAAAGACTCCGTTTGAAAAGACAACTCCGAAGCTATACTCGTTGTTTTCGGGTAAGTAGCAGGTAATACCTACCTGACAATCGATGTTATCTCTTGCTGCTTCAATTAAAAAAGCTCCATCCCCAACGCTTATCTGACAATAGTGAGGGTGATTGGGGTCAGTTGTCGGCACAGGCTGCCTGAATTTCTCCCAGTCGATGTAGATTCTGCCGCCGCTGTCTGCGAAAGTCAGCGTGTTCTGCGGTGCGTAAAGGCAAAGGTCACCTTCTTTTGCGTTTTCAGGCAACTCAAATCCATGGTGAATGCTTACGTCGAGCGAAGCTGCAGAAGTGTACTCATACCAACCGTCACGGTAAACCATCAATCTGAGCGGGGCATAAAAAACAGCACCGTTTATGTTGTCAAGCGTGCTTTCGAGGCTTGAGAAGAAGGGGAGAGTGAAGCTTGTCGGCGCTTTGTCATAATATGTTATTGTTTCACCTTCGGCATAATAAGAGCTTTCAGAATCAAAGACGCCATCAAGGAAAGAGATATAAATTTCTTTGTTTCCCTGTGCGTATGTGAATATGGTGTCATATTTGCTTTCGCCCTTCCATGAGGTTGCGTAGATGTGACCAACCTCGTTGCCTTGCGCATTGAAGAAAGTAATTGAAAACTGTGTGAATTCTTCTTTTGCAAACGTTTTGTTAAAAGCGTCCCAGTCTATGTAAATCAGTTTACCGCTGTCGGACACAGTAGGCACGTTTATGGGAGAATAAATACATACATCACCGTCGTTTGCCTTTTCGGGCAGCTCGTGATATACGTCAAGCGTACCAATCATCGATTCGGTAAGGCTGTCGAGCAGTGCCTTGTTGCCGTGAGTATGTCTTGCGGCAGTATTTTCGGCAATCTCATCAGCTAATTCATCGCTGAATTTGCCGTCCTCACCCTTGTCCCCTTTGTCTCCTTTGTCACCTTTCTCGCCCTTGATGTTTACAGGGGGCGGGTTTTCCAACCCTGCGTCGTTGCTCCAGCTCAGTGTTCCGTCCTCGCTTACGTGCGGCATAATCACAGGGCCGTTAAGCTCACCGTTTTCATAGGCTTCGTTAATTTTGTCGCACAGCTCTTCTGCTTCGTCAATCGTGAGGTTTAGCTGTGCAAGAGCCGTGTGAATAAGTGCAGTGAATCCTTTCGCTTCTTCAACAAACGTTTCGTCTTCGCCGATGATTGACGGCTCAAAGTGCACTCTGAATACGGGCGATTTTATAATTTCGATAACCTCATTTTCGTTGCTTACGCAGTGTGCAATCACCTGCACATCGAGAGAACCGAAGCAGGTCAGAGCTTCGGGTAAGGGATAGCTTAAAGCGTTTCTGATTACGTCTGAAACGGGAATCATATCGCTTGTCAACACACAACCGGGAGGATTTTTCAGTGCGGCACCGGGTTTGAAGCGGAGTGTGTAATAGCTTATGCTGTTGCTTGTCAGTTCGCTGTTGAGTGAAATGTCAAGTCGGGTTGCGCGGTGTTCGCCGACGTAATCAACAGCGTCGGAAACGTCAACCGTGCCGTCGTTATTGATGTGTATGTTGCAATTTCTCATCAGGCAATTTTATCCTCCTGAGTTTTGTAGTATTTTTCGAGTCTGCTTCTTATTTCGAGCAGTTCACGGCGTTGTCTGTATAAAGCTGCAATATTTGCGTTAAGTTTTGAAATGATTGAATAGCGGTGTCCTTCCCTTGCTCTTTTGAGCGCTTCGCGGCATTCGGCAATTGAATTTTCAATCTGCCTGATGCTCTCGGTGTATTCACTCTGCATAGTTGTAAAATCGTTTCTTTTCATTATATGCATCCTTTCTTTTTTTATGGGTCATAATCCTGTGTTTTGTACTCCTCGCAGTTGATAATGTGTTTGAGAACAAACCTGATTTTCTTTTCGGCGCGCTTAAGCGCGGCGTGTGCGTTTGAATATGAAGTGTTCATTTTTTGAGCGGTATGTGTTATGCTGTACCCTTCGAAAAAGTGAAGCAATATTGCTGATTTTTCGGTCTCGCTCAGGTCGTTTTCAATAACCGAATCAACCACGTCATAAATGCTGATTATGCGCACTCCGGGCACCGTGCGAAAACTCAGGTGGTTGTCTGCACACCAGCGGTCGTAGGATATTTTTGACCACTCTGTTGCGATTTCATCACCCTCGCGTACAGCGGGGTTTGAAGTTGTATTTTTCATTGTTTCCCTCCGATGTTTTTTGAGTCGTTGCGGCGCGAACCCTACGCGCCTTAACAAACTCTGTGAACATTTTATCGAACAAATGTTCGAATGTCAAGGTGCAAAAGAAAACAAATTGTTAATGTTTGAAACCGGTGAAAGCTTTGTATATGCGGTTGTCTGCAAGCACAGGCTTTGCTGTTTGGCGGTGTTTTAAACTGCGGCAACTGAATATATTTGACTTGACATAGTTTATAAAAAGGATTAAAATATTACAGAATAAATTATGATGGGATAGGTTCTGCTTCTCCTTTTTTCCAAACTCAGGCAGTACCTGCATATGCGATAGTGTGACGCGAAGAATGTTCGTAATTATCGCCTTTTTGCGTTGCTTTATCTTACGTTAAGGAGTCAATTAAAATGAAAGTTATTTCCTCTGATTTTGCTCCCTCGGCAATCGGCCCTTATTCGCAGGCAATCGTAACGGGTAATCTGCTTTTTACATCAGGTCAGATTCCGATTAATCCCGAAACCGGCAGCGTTGTCGAAGGCGGTATAGTAGAGCAGACGGAGCAGATTATGGCTAACATCGGCGAAGTTCTTAAAGCCGCAGGTGTCGGTTTTGACAGCGTTGTAAAAACTACCTGTTTCCTTGCCGAAATCGCCGATTTTGCTGCGTTTAATGAGGTTTACGGTAACTATTTTACATCAAAGCCCGCAAGAAGTTGCGTCGCTGTCAAGGATCTTCCCAAGGGTGTGCTTGCCGAGGTTGAGGTAATAGCCGAGCTGTGAGCGCACTCAATTAACTGAAAAGGGTGAATGTTTTGAAAAAATTATTGGCTTTACTTTTATGCGCTGTAATGTGCTTTACCTTTACAGCTTGTTTTGCGAGCAGCAAACCCGAAGAAACTACTGCTCCCACAACCCAAGCACCTAAAGAGCTTCCCGTTTCCGGCGTTCAGGATAATTTCAAATACGATGAATATTCCGATCACATTGTTCTTACGGAATATATCGGAACACATGCGGAACTCTTTATTCCAAATATGATAAAAGGTAAGCCCGTAACCGAATTTGGCACGATTTTTAATGGAAATATGAATATTGTCAGCGTGCGCATCGGTAAGTACTGCACTGAAATTGCCGATAACGCTTTTACGGATTGTTACAGCCTTAAGCGTGTTCAGATTGATGCGGGCGTCAAATCAATCGGCAAGCTCGCCTTCTTCGGTTGTCAGGCTTTGGAGCTTGTCTATATTCCTGCTTGTGTTGAGCACATAGAGGATGACGCTTTCAAATATTGCACGGATATGCGAATTTTCGGTACAGCAGGTTCGGAGGCTGAGCGTTTTGCTTCTAATTTTGCCAGCATCTATTTTACGGATATTAACGATATAAAATCACAGGAAACAACCGTGGCAGTCGAAGGAACAACTCTGTCAGCGGAAGAAACAACCGATGAGGTTACTTCTGCAAACTAAAAACACAACGGATTATATTATCAAAGCCCGAGTATATCTCGGGCTTTCTTTTATTTTACTTGAATATAGTCGCGAATTAATGTATAATAGAATAAATATGTTTATTTTCAGGAGGTTTATCATATATGGCAGAATTACTTTATTGGGAAAACCCACTGATTTTCAAAGAGAATAAAGAGGATGCGCACTCTCTTGCCTATCCTTACGATGATTTTAAGTCTGCTGTTTACGGCAAAGAACCGCCTTACAAAAAAACACTCAACGGCACTTGGAAATTCTACTGGCAGCAGGGTGTTGATACTCTGCCCGGTGAATTCAGCAGCACTTCACTTGATGACAGCGGATGGGACGATATTGACGTACCTTCTGTCTGGCAGCTCAGAGGTTACGGCAAAAATGTCTACCTCTGCTCCTTTGTTCCGGGTGCTCTTTCCACAGCGAAAAACAAGATTCCGCAGATAAGCCATGCCAAAAACGAGGTAGGTATCTACCGCCGCCGTTTTACCGTGCCCGATAATTTTGAGGGCAGAGAGATTTTTATTCACTTCGGTGCGGTTAAATCTGCATTTTTCCTCTACATCAATGGTCAGCGTGTCGGCTATTCTCAGGGCTCAATGACGCCTGCGGAGTTCAACATCACAAAATATCTTGTTCCCGGCGAAAACCTTGTTACCGCTGAAGTTTACCGTTACAGCGACGGAACTTATCTCGAAGACCAGGATATGTGGTTCTTCAGCGGTATATACCGTGAGGTTTACATATTTGCCGAGCCTAAGGCAACAATCTGGGATTTTTATGCAAAGGCTCAACTTGATGAAGAGTATCGCGACGGTAAACTCGACGTTGAGATTATGCTTCGCAATTTTGATGAGAATCCAGTTGCCGTGTTTGCCGACGTTCTCTTTATGGAAAACAAGGAAAATCCGACGGTTATCGGCAGTGAGCAGATAATTATTCAGCCGGGTGAGAGCTATTTCAACTATTCTCATACGGTTGAAACCCCCAAGCAGTGGTCTGCCGAAGAGCCTAATCTTTATCGTGTCAGCGTTGTTCTTCGCACTAAAGATGATATTCTTTGCGTAAAGACAACCCGTATAGGATTTAAGCGCGTAGAGAAAAAGGGCAACGTTCTTTATATCAACGGCAAGAAGGTTCTTATTAAGGGCGTAAACCGCCACGATTACGATCCCGACAACGGTTGGGCTGTTCCCAGACAGAGGTATTATGCTGACCTGACTCTTATGAAGCAGGCAAACATCAACTCAATCCGTACCAGCCATTATCCCAACGATCCCTTCCTCTATGAGCT
>JAZRRT010000207.1:0-2701 GCA_045650985.1 Acutalibacteraceae bacterium
AACTACGGTCCCATCTGGCCGATGTCAATTGCACCCTGGCAGGTTCACCTTTGCTGCGTACGCTCAGACGATACGGCAACTAAGGAATGCGCAGACAAGCTCTACGAAGATATGCAGGCAGCAGGCATAGAGGTTATCTATGACGACCGCAAGGTAAGCGCAGGCTTTATGTTCTCGGATGCAGACCTTCTCGGCGTTCCGCTCAGAGTTATTGCAAGCCCCAGAAACCTCAAGGAAAACTGCTGCGAAATCGTAAGCAGAGACAAGACAATCAGCGTAAAGACAGACATCAGCGAAGTTGTTGATACACTCAAAAAGCTCATCAGCGATATGCTTAAATAATATCTCGGAGTGAAGAATTTGAAAGCAGGCAAACGAAAGCTGACAAACACACAGATAATCGTACTTTTCTTTGCTGTTGTAATTGCAACGGGCACGTTTTTACTGTGCCTGCCGATTGCATCAAAAAGCAGAGAATGGACTCCCCTGCTTGATTCCGCATTCACCGCAACAAGCGCAACCTGCGTTACGGGTCTGATTGTTTACGATACCTTCACGCACTGGTCACTTTTCGGTCAGCTTGTTATTCTTGCAATGATACAGACAGGCGGACTCGGAGTGATGACCATTATCACAACCTTTTCCGTTTTTGCCAAGCGAAAAATCAGCTTATACGAGAGAAAACTGCTGATGCAATCCGCAGGCACGATAAACAACAGCGGAATAATAAAACTGCTCAAACAGATTGTCAAAATCACGCTGATTTGCGAATCCGTCGGTGCAGTTATTCTTGCAGTAAGGCTCTGCCCGAAACTCGGCATTGCTCAAGGCATTTACTGTTCCGTTTTTCATGCTGTTTCAGCCTTCTGCAATGCAGGATTTGACCTGATGGGCAGATACGGCAGTTTCTCCTCGCTTACACCGTTTTACAACGACGTTGTTGTTAACCTTACGGTTTCGGCGCTTATAGTTGCGGGCGGATTGGGATTCATCGTATGGCAGGACGTAATCACAAACAAATTCTCGGTAAAGAAATACTCCGTTCACTCTAAAATCGTTCTTATAACATCAGCTGTGCTTATCGTCGGCGGTTGGCTGGCATACTTCGTATTTGAAAGAAATGCAAGCCTTGACGTACTCGGCACGGGCGAAAAAATTCTTGCTTCGCTGTTTCAGTCTGTCAGCTCAAGAACGGCAGGTTTCAACACGGTGCCGCTCAACAAACTTACAGGTGCAGGCGTTGTGCTGATGAGCGTGCTTATGCTGATAGGCGGAAGCCCCGGCTCAACGGCAGGCGGTATAAAGACAACAACCGTTGCAGTAATGATTCTGGAGCTGATTGCAGCGGCAAAAGGCAACAAAGACACGGTTGTTTTCAGACGCAGACTTGAAGACGACACGGTAAAGCGTGCAGGCGCAATAATCAGCGTATATATGATGGCTGTTATAATATCACTTGCTGCGATATGCGCACTTGAAAATCTGCCGCTTTCAGACGTAATTTTTGAAGTTGCATCGGCTGCAGGCACGGTAGGACTCACAGTAGGTATAACACCGACACTTTCGGACGCATCACACATAATACTGATGCTGTTAATGTTTGGCGGAAGAATCGGCGGATTGACGCTGGTATTCGCATTTGCCGAACGACGTGAACACGCAAAGCTTACAAGACCTTCCGAAAAAATTCTGATAGGATAACAGGAGTGACGGATATGAAAAATATACTCGTAATCGGAATGGGCAGATGCGGCAGACATCTTGCTACGAAGATGCAGGAGCTCGGCAATGACGTTATGATTGTCGACAAGGACGAACAAACAATCGAAGAGCTTGCTCCCCTTTTCACAGATTCATTTATAGGCGACTGCACAAACGAAACGGTTGTCCGCTCACTTGGCGTTAACAACTTTGACGTTTGTTTCGTGTGCATCGGTGAAAACTTCCAATCATCACTTGAAATCACGGCACTGCTCAAGGATATGAACGCAAAATACGTTGTATCCAAAGCCAACCGTGACATACAGGCAAGATTCCTTAAAAGTGTCGGCGCTGACGAGGTTGTTTACCCCGAAAGAGAGATTGCAGAAAAGCTGGCAATACGCTTCAACGCAAACAACGTTTACGACTACGTTGAATTGACGGACGAATACTCTATTTTTGAAATTCCCGTAGTTTCGCGCTGGATAGGCAAAACCGTTATTGACATCAACGTAAGGCGCAACTACAACGTAAACATTATCGCAATAAAAAAGGATAAAGTTTTGCGTCCCCTTCCGGGCGGCGACTACGTATTTGAAGCCAACGACCATCTTGTTGTTATAGGTAAATCTTCAGACGTATTCAAGCTTTCGGCAAAGAATTGAATATAACAAAAACAAACGAGCCAACCTGCTTAATGCAGATTGGCTCATTCTTTTATAAAAATTATTATTCGCCGAGAGTTTCTTCCTCTGTTACAGACGGAACCGTCGGCACGGTTGTTGTTTCTTCTGTAACCGGCTCAGTAGTCTGCTGTTCGCTGTAAGAAGGTGAAGTTTGTGCGAGGGTTTCTCCCGGTACGCTGGGTTCTGTAACTGCAACGTTTCCGGAAGCTTCACCCCAGACAACAAGAGTTACCGCTGTTCCCTTGGCATAGGATTTTCCGATTTCAAGACCGACAACAGACTCAACAACATTATCAGGATGCGGACCGTCGTGT
>JAZRRT010000208.1:0-10697 GCA_045650985.1 Acutalibacteraceae bacterium
GAAACATGTTGTCTTCCTAAGACCGCTTGGCCTCCGACTTGGAAACGAACTCGAAAACAGTGCGTGTGTAATAGTCAAGACCGCGAACGATTGTCGGGTTGACAACGTACGGAATATTCATTGCATCGAGATGCTTTTTAACGGTTTCAAAGTGAGCCGAACAATCATCACAGATATAGTCGAGCACCTTAGGAGCATCCTTGGCGATTGCGCCGCACTCGGGGCTCTTACAGGCGAGAATACGCATCGGGTTTCTGCCGAGTCTGTCAAGGCAAGTGCCGCAGAGGGCATCCTTATGTGACTCGAAATACTCGTGAAGTGCTGCGTGATAATTCTTGCGGCATTCGGGGCAACCGATTGAGTTGATTTCAAGCTGAAGACCCTCGATGCCGAGGAATGAGAAAATCTCGTGTGCGGGAGAGATAAGCTCTGCCTCTGCTGCTGGAGCAGCTGTGCCGAGACACTCAACACCGAACTGGTGGAACTCACGCAGTCTGCCCGCCTGAGGTTTCTCGTAACGGTAGCAAGAGGTAAGATAGCTTACCTTCTGAGGCAGAGGCTCGTTGAAAAGACCGTGCTCGAGGAAAGCTCGCATTGCACCTGCAGTACCCTCAGGGCGCAGAGTAATGGAACGGCCGCCTTTATCATCAAAGGTATACATCTCCTTCTGAACAACGTCGGTTGTGTCACCGACACCGCGGCTGTAAAGCTCGGTATGTTCAAAAACGGGAGTACGTATTTCTTTGTATCCGAATTTCGAGGCTATATCGAGCATTGCCTGCTCGACATAACGGTTTTTGTAGCTGTCAGCAGGCAACAAATCCTGCGTACCTTTGATAGCTTTGGTTACTAATGCCATTTTGCAGTATCCTTTCGCAAGTGAATAAAATATGACTGCAGGGCGGACAAAACAATCTGTCCGCCCTGATAATTATTTCTTGGGGTTAACAATATCGCGCCAATCAAGGTCGCCGCGTTCAAGGCTGTGGATAATCGCCTCAGCGGTTGCAATGTTGGTTGCAACGGGAATATTGTGTACGTCGCAAAGCCTGAGGAGCGTTGCTTCATTCGGCTCGCCCGGTTTGGGATTAAGCGGGTCGCGGAAAAGAAGAAGCAGGTCAATCTCGTTGCAGGCTATGCGTGCGGAAATCTGCTGATCGCCACCCTGAGAACCTCCGAGGAAACACTGAATCTTGAGACCGGTTGCTTCGGCGACAAGCTTTCCTGTGGTGCCGGTTGCACATAATGTGTGTCTGCTGAGTATACCGCAGTATGCAATACAAAACTGCGCCATAAGCTCTTTTTTGGCGTCGTGTGCAATTAAAGCTATGTTCATATATCTTTTCCTTTCCGAGAAGTTTTTTACGTCCCCTCTATCCGTTTACTTATTTTAACAAATAATACACTTCAAGTCAACTAAATTTATTTATCATCAGTCTAACTTAAGCGGCACACGCTTTCCGTCAAGTCGGTCAGCAATACGCGCAAAAGCTTTTGCCGCGCTGCTCTTCTGCGGCAACGGCTTTCCGCGGCTCATATTGAACGAAACCGCGCTGTCCTGCTCTACTATGCCGAGCAGACGAAGACGGGTTGAATCAATAACGTCATCAATGTTGAGAAGCCTGCGTTTGAGCGTAGCTTTAACATCAAAACGGTTGATTATAAGTCTGCTCTGAGGAATACCCATTGCAGCAAGGTTATCTGCCGCAATAGCACCGTTACGCACGCAAACCTCATCGGGCGTCGCAACGATTATTGCCGAATTTGCCGCAGCGGCTGACAGCTTAAAGCCCATACCGACACCTGCCGGTGAATCAAATATCATATAGTCGAAGCGGTCTTCATACTCTGAAGCAAGCTTACGCATTGCCTCGGCAGTATACTCATATTCAAAATCCTTCGGCGCACAAAGAAGAGTCGGACCGTAAGCGGTAGGTGTGAGTGCACTTTCGGCAGAGCATCTGCCCGTGACAACATCACCCCAATTAAAGAGCATCGACTCACCTGCGCCGAGCATTATATCAAGGCTTCGCAAGCCGATATCACAGTCGATAACAAGCACATTGTGCCCCGCCTTCTGAAGAGCACAGGAAAGCCCTGCGGAAACAGAAGACTTGCCTACACCGCCCTTGCCGGAGGCAACAACAATTTTTTTTGCCATATCGCCGCTCCTTTGCAAAAATTTAATCAGTCGATATCCTCAAGCGTGAGCAGACGGATGCCGTTATCGGTAAGGATTTCCTCGGCAGCATCGTTATCGGTAACACGGAATATCATATAAGCAACATCCTGCTTTCTTGCAGTGAATGCATAGGTATACTCAATATTGACACCTTGATCATTGAGAAGGTGAAGCACCTTGTTGAGTCCACCCGGCGCATCGGGAATCTCAACAGCTATTACGGAAGTGATTGAGAAGATATATCCCTCATCCTTGAGGACGCAGGCTGTCTTATAAGAATCGTCCGTGATGATTCTTACGATGCCGAAATCTTCAGTTTCGGCAAGGGAGAGCGCACGCATATCGATACCGTGCACCGAAAGAACATCGGTAAACTTTGCAAGCTGACCGGGTTTGTTTTCAACAAATGCGGAAATCTGCTTTACTGCCATTACTTTGTCCTCCTTCTAATCAGTAAAGGTTGCGGTTATCTATGATGCGAACAGCCTTGCCCTCGCTTCGTGCGATTGACTTGGGTGCAACAAGACGCACCTTTGCGTAGATGCCCAACATATTTTTAAGAGCTTCGATAAGGTCTTTCTCTCTTGAAGAGATTTCGCCGAGTGAATCAGAGAACATCTCGGGAGTCATTTCGACGTTGACCTCGAGAATATCACTGTGATGTTCACGGCTGACAATAATCTGATAGTTTGCGGGATAACCCTTGTTGAGAAGAACCGTTTCAATCTGTGACGGGAATACGTTGACACCCTTAACGATAAGCATATCGTCGCTTCTGCCCATAGGCTTGCTCATTCGCAGGAAGGTTCTGCCGCATTCGCAAGGCTCAGCATCGAGAACACATATATCCTTTGTGCGGTAACGAAGCATCGGGAAACCTTTTTTGGTGATACAGGTAAAAACAAGCTCACCCTTTTCGCCGTAGGGAAGCACCTCACCCGTTTTGGGGTTGATAATTTCTGCTATAAAGTGGTCCTCGTTTATGTGCATACCGTGCTGTTCAAGGCACTCATAGGCAACACCCGGACCCGTAATTTCGGTAAGACCGTAAATATCGAGAGCCTTTATGCCGAGTGAATTTTCAATGTCGCGGCGCATCTCTTCTGTCCATGCCTCTGCACCGAAGATACCTGCCTTGAGCTTTATCTGATTCTTAAGCCCCTGTTCGGCAATTGCTTCGCCGAGATAACAGGCATAAGAAGGTGTGCAGCAAAGAATCGTTGCACCAAGGTCGCACATAAACTGAAGCTGTCTGTCCGTATTGCCCGACGACATCGGCAAAGTAAGACAACCAACCTTATGTGAGCCGCCGTTGAGACCGAAACCGCCCGTAAAGAGGCCGTAACCGTATGCAACCTGAACGACGTCTTTCTTTGTTGCGCCTGCAGCAACAAGAGCACGCGCACAGCAATCTTCCCAAAGGTCAATATCGTTCTGTGTGTAGAAAGCAACAACGCGCTTGCCGGTTGTGCCGCTTGTTGAATGAATACGCACGCAATCCTCAAGAGGTGCGCCGAGCAGACCGTACGGATATGCTTCTCTCAGATCGTCTTTAGTGAGGAAGGGAAGAAGATGAAGGTCATCGACGCTTTTAATATCGTCAGGTTCAACGCCCTTGTCCTGCATAAGTTTTTTGTAGTAAGGAACGTTTTCATAAACGTGCTTTACCTGAGCGACAAGTCTTTCAGACTGCCATGCTCTGATTTGTTCACGGGAGGCGCATTCTACCTCCGGCTGATAATAAAGTTTTTTCACTATGGGTCTTCCCTTCGCGTAGGATTAATTTTATTTATATATATTAACAAAAAAACAGCGAAAAGTAAATAGATAACGCGGAAAATATAATATATTTTGTACTCACAAAAACGGCACCGACTGAGAACCTGATCGCAGCGATGCCGTTTTGTATATGTAAAGTTATGCGCTTTACAAAAAATCTATTAATTAAAACCTGCTCAAAAGCCGCTAAACCGCGTAACTGCGTACATTTACCAAAAGCCAAACGGTTGTTGTAAAGTAAAATAGCTTGACGGCTTTCAATCATTTCTCAGGGCATTTCCAATCAAAAATCAGTTCAGGCTTTTCAAAAGGAAGACGAGAATAGTTGTCATAAAGCTCATCACCGTTTTTAAAATTCATAATAACGTTTGTAAGCATATCTATATCCTCAATCTGATGGAAGTGCGTGCCGTTGCGGTAATACCATTTGAGATTTTCAGGCACACCGAGAAATTTATAGACCTCTTTTGCCGCCATTGTTGTCTGCCATGAGCCTACGGGATTGCCCCATATATCGCTTGCCGCTTCAGAAACGAAAAGCACGCGAGGAGCAACCATAGCCTTGAGAAAATGGCAATCGAAAGGCAGGTCATTCACACGCTCAGCGTATTCGCCAAGCTCCGGTCCCATCCAGAAATCAAACGCACGCCACAAATCAGCAAGTGATTCGCTGCGTCTTTCTTCACCGCTCTCCGTAACAGCCTTAATATTCACACGATAACAAGAACAGGAGCCTGCACATGTTTCATTCGGGTTTACAATAGCCGCACGTTCATCAAGCACACCTGCAAGCGCGGCAGTTTTTCCGCCTCTTGAATGGCCGGTAAACGTGATGCAATCCATATCGGCATAGCCGAGCATTTCAAGCGCATCAACACAGCGGGAATATCCCCATGCCCAAGCACCGAGAGCACCGAAAGTATAATCAGGATAAGCATCATACAGCGGGCCGTGTCCCCTGCCTTCAAACTGAACGTCGTTTGCAAGCTCAACACGATTAAAGAGAACCAGCATTATATTCTTATCGGTAAAGGTTGATATAAACTCCTTATCAAACGGATAACCGAAGCACAGGTCACCGTCGATTACGGCAGGTCTTTTTTCGTCAACACAGCCGCCTTTTATATACATCGTAAAGCTGACGGGGTGCGTCCTTGTACCCGAAGTCACGCGGTACGTTTCGTTTGTACCTCCCCATCCGCTGAGCTTTTCAATTTCAACAAACTCAGGCTCGGGAGGCATTGTACCGTACTGAAGTTCAACAACGTTTTTATACATTTCTTTACGGCGTCTGAGCCAATCCTCATGGGTTTTCACCCTACTGCCGTCTTCAAAAACAAACGGATCGGGAAGTTTGCCGGACACCTCGTATTCTGTTATTTTTATGGTATCCTCCGTAACATAACTGCGCATAAATTATCCCCCTTAGAGTTTTTGAAATATCTTTTATTTTGCCATACATTTTCTGACGCGGTCAATATCAAAACGCAAGCATTAAATCTCTCGTTGATACTTTTTACCGTTTACGATTCATATAATACTACATACCTCGGAAAATAAAAAGCTTTTTCATAAAAAATAAAATCAGGAACGGTGATTTTATGGCATCGCTTATACTGAAACTGCAGAATCTATGCTGGAATCCGCTGACTCTTCTTGCATTCACCGGCACAGGATTTTATTTCACGGTTAAAACGGGATTTTTCCAGTTCAGACACCCTTTGATTATATTTCGCTCAACATTCGGCAGCCTGAAGAAAAACCGCAAAAAAGACGGTATTTCGTCCCTTGCTGCGCTTTCCTCCGCGCTTGCGGCTTGTATGGGCACGGGCAACATAATCGGTGTTGCGGCGGCGCTTAATGCAGGCGGCGCAGGTGCCGTTTTCTGGATGGTTATTTCCGCCCTGCTTGGCGAAATGACCTGCTGTGCCGAAAACATACTCGGCATCGAATACCGCACAAAAAACAGCAAAAACGAGTGGATGGGCGGCTCGATGGCATACATAGAAAAAGCTTTTTCAAGCCGCAGAGTTGCCTGCGCTTTTTCGGTATTCTGCTTTGCTGCTTCAATCGGCATGGGAAATATGACGCAGAGTAACGCAATTGCCGAGGTTATATGCAAAGATAAAAACGTTTCACCTCTTGCTGTCGGAATTGCCGTGGCGGCAATATCGGGTATGATTATTATCGGCGGAATAAGGCGCATAGCGTCTTTCACGGAAAAGCTGATACCTGCCGTATCGTTTATTTTTATTGTCGCGCTTACAGCAACCATAATCAAAAACAGCGGCAACATTCTCCCCTGCCTTAAAGAGATTTTAGTATCCGCCTTCGGCATAAAGCCGCTTATCGGCGGCAGCATCGGCTACGGAATAAGCAAGGCAATACGCATCGGTGTTGCAAGAGGTGTTTTTTCCAACGAAGCAGGACTCGGCTCATCACCCATCGTACATTCAGCATCTGAAGAAAAATGCAGTGCCGTACAGGGAATGTGGGGCATTGCAGAGGTGTTTATCGACACCGTGCTTACCTGCACGCTGACCGCGCTTGCACTGATGACAAGCGGCGCTTACTCGCCTGAAAACAGCCTGACGGAAATTGAAATGAACACCGCCGCATTCTCCGGAATACTCGGGCGGCACGCTGACGGATTTGTAGGCATATCACTTTGCATATTTGCCTTTGCAACAATTATCGGCTGGGAATACTACGGCGAAAAAGCGGCAGAATACGCCCTGGGTGACAGGGCGGTTACGGTATACAGATGCATATATCTTTGTTGCACCGTAATAGGTGCGGTAACAAGGCTTGAAACCGTATGGGCATTATCGGACGTTTTTAATGCACTTATGGCGGTGCCAAACCTTGCTGCGCTGATTATACTGAGAAAAAAAGCAGTACAGCCGTTGAGAGCTGTACTGCCATAAAAAATTTACTTTTGATTATACGTTGCTTTTGCCGTGCTTCTTTACCGTAATCGCTTTCATAATAAGAAGGAAACCGATTGTAACAACAATACCGATGGGAAGCACAATGTACCACTTGGGAAGGAAACCTGAAACAAGATACATTACAAACGAAATTACCGCAACGGAAATCGCATAGGGAAGCTGAGTTGAAACGTGGTTGAGGTGGTTACATTGACCGCCTGCCGATGACATAATAGTTGTATCGGAAATCGGTGAGCAGTGGTCGCCGCAAACAGAACCTGCAAGGCAAGCTGACATTGCAACAATCTGAAGAGGATCGCCTGCCTCAAAGATGATTGTAACAATCGGAATAAGAATACCGAACGTACCCCATGAAGTACCTGTTGCAAAAGAGATAAAGCAAGCAACAAGGAAGATAATTGCGGGAAGGAAGTTTGCAAGCGAGCTTGCGCCGCCCATCACCTCGTTAACGAAGGGCTGTGCACCGAGCTCAGCAGTCATATTCTTAAGAGATGTTGCAAAGGTAAGAATAAGGATTGCGGGAACCATTGCAACAAAGCCCTTGGGGATACACTCCATAGCCTCTTTAACGGTAACAACCTTACGAAGAGCAAGGTAAGCGATTGTGATAACGAGAGCAATAATACTGCCCCACGGAAGACCTACGGTAGCATCTGTATTACCGAAGGCATCGATAAAGTTCAAGCCGTCGAATATGCCGCCGACATAGAGCAGAGCGAACACGCAGATTGCGATAAGAACGAGGATGGGAAGAACAAGATCGATAACCTTGCCCTTGGGATTATAGGAATCCTTAACAGCTTCAGCCTTCTCACCGCTTGTGTAAAGGTCACCGTTTCTCTTTGCGTTAACTTCGTGAATTCTCATCGGGCCGTAATCAAACTTCATAAGTGTGATTGCAACGATGAAAACAAGAGTAAGAAGTGAATAGAAGTTGAAGGGAATAGCCTCAATGAAAAGTGAAAGACCCTTACCCTCCTCAGCATAAGAAGAAACTGCTGCTGCCCATGAAGAAATGGGAGCTATCATACAGATAGGTGCTGCCGTAGCATCGATGATGTATGAAAGCTTTGCTCTGGAAACCTTCTGACTGTCTGTTACGGGGCGCATAACCGAGCCGACCGTAAGGCAGTTGAAGTAGTCATCAATAAAGATAAGTACGCCGAGAACAAAAGTAGCAAGCATTGCGCCCGTACGACTCTTGATGTGAGTTTCTGCCCATCTGCCGAATGCCGCGGAAGCACCGGACTTATTGATAAGAGCAACCAAAACACCAAGCACGACAAGGAAAACAAATATACCTGCAGTGCCTGAAACAGCTTCAATAAGACCTTGGTTTGTAAGGATATCCATTGTGCCGGTGAAGCTGAAATCCGCACCGAGAATTGCACCAGCGAGGATACCGATAAACAGTGAGCTGTAAACTTCTTTTGTAATCAGCGCAAGACCGATTGCAATAACGGGAGGCACAAGTGCCCACCACGATGCACGGACAGCACCTTCACCGCCGCAGGTATCGCAAACTGCTTTTGCAACGGAGCCTTCGCCGCCGCAATTTTCACAGTTAACGTTATCAAGCAAACCGTCACCTTCACAGCTTTGACAATTTTCAGCGTCCTGCGCTTTGTCTATGCAGTCCGAGCAAACAAACTTTGCAAAGACACCTTCAGCGCCGCAATGGCTGCAATCAGCATCTGCAACAATACCTGAGCCGCCGCAATCAACACAAGCTGACGTTGCAAGAGCTCCGTCGGAAACGAAAGCAAATGAAAGCAGACCGACTATTGCCACAGCGACAACAGCCAAGAGAATTTTTCTTGCCTTTGACATTATAGTCACTCCTAAAAAATTAATAACAAAAAAATGACACGGCGAGTACAAAATACCAACCGTGTCATTTTGATGACATAATGATATATGATAGCACTCCACAAGTTTTGTGACAGTACGCAGGATGTTATCCTGACGTCCCAACAAAAAGAGTCTGAAACGGGAACGCTCTTTCTGTTTCGGCGGCTCACCCTTTCATACTGCATAAACCCGATAACACAGCAGGACTACTTATGAAAGCCGCAACCTCTATCCGTATTATTCTTTTACAACCCGAATATATCACACAAAAACTGCGGTGTCAACCGAAAAGCCGACAATCTTCGTCAACAGAAGGTAAAATAATCAGCCGATTGTGAAAGTGTGCGTACCGCCCGCAAGCTCGTACGTACCATCCGGCAGATAAGCTGTTGCCGTGCTCTGCTCAGGAATGGTGAAAACATAAGTAACCTTGCCGCTTTCTCTTTTCCATTCGCTTGCAACAAGACCCATACGCGTATCAACGCTTGCCTTAACCCAATCAAGACGGCTGTCCGTTACGGGTTTGAGAATAATATGCTTATATGCAGGATTTGCCTCATCAACTTTAATGCCTGCCATATCTCCGTACATCCAGTCAGCAACCGCACCGTAGGCATAGTGGTTGAACGAGTTCATATCCGTGCTCCACATCGAGCCGTCTTCACGAAGGCTGTCCCAATGCTCCCATATTGTTGTAGCACCCATCTTGACAGAGAACAGCCACGAGGGATACTCCTCACGGAGAATAAGGCTGTATGCTGTTTCGGCATAGCCGTTATCTGTGAGAGCGTGAAGCAGATAAGGTGTGCCTTCAAAGCCTGTTTTGAGGTGACCGCACTCGAGCACAAGTTCATTGAGCTGTGCAGCTGTTTGTGCAATATCGTCGCTGATGCCGAAATGCACCGCAAGAGTACAAGCAGTCTGAGTAGCAAACTCAGGCTTGATTCTGCCTTCAGACATAAACTCTCTTCTGAAAGCTGAAATTGAAGCCACACGCTTTGCCTCCTGCTCTGCCGTATCTTCACCGCAAAGCTTCATAGCCTTGATAAGGATACTGCTTGAACAGATATAGTAAGCTGTTGCGATAAGGTTTTTGTCCGTACCGATGTCACACTTACCGACATCGCTTGCATCAAGGTTGAGCCAATCACCGAAATGCCAACTCTTGCACCAGATACCGTCACGGCTTTGCAGTTCTATATACTCGATATAATCCTTCATTGAGCGAAGAGATTTTTCGATAAGATCTTTGTTGCCGTATGAAAGGTAAATCTGCCACGGACAAATCGTTGCGGCATCCGCCCAGGCGGCAGAAGAATTTTCATCACAATCAAAAATATCGGGGATAACGTGAGGAATCGTACCCCATGGGCGCTGGTCTGCACGAAGGTCGGCAAGCCACTTGAGGAAGAAACGCTCAACGTCGTAGTTATATGCGGCGGCTTTTATAAACACCTGTGCGTCGCCCGTCCAGCCCAAACGCTCATCACGCTGAGGACAGTCTGTGGGCACATCAAGATAGTTACCCTTCTGGCCCCAGATAATGTTTGAATAAAGCTTGTTAAGGCGGCTGTCAGAGCACTCAAAGTGACCCGTGCGCTTCATATCGGAATGAACAACGATCGCCGTGAAATTCTCTTTCTTTATCTCGTCACTCCAGCCTGTAAGACGGATATAACGGAAGCCGAAGAAGGTGTGATCGGGCTTATGGATATGCTCTTCACCGTCACAGACAAACTCTGCCTTAGCAAGTGCGGCACGAAGATTGTCACGGTAGAAGTTACCCTCGGCATCAAGCACCTCTGCGTGCTCAATAACAACGGTTTCACCCTTATTACCCTTAACCTTGAACTCAACGTAACCAGTCATATTCTGACCGAAGTCGATAACGGTTTCACCCTTGGGTGTGATGATGATTTCTTTTGCTTCAAGTC
>JAZRRT010000209.1:0-2371 GCA_045650985.1 Acutalibacteraceae bacterium
TGGGTATCGGCGACGGAAGTGCTCTTGATGCAGTAAAAGCGGCCGCTGTTTTTGCGGCAAATCCCTCTCTTGACGCAGAGGAAGTTTACCTTATGGATTACGACAAAGCACCGCTCCCGACTGTTGGTATCGGTACAACCGCCGGCACAGGCAGCGAGATTTCCGCTGTCAGCGTGCTGACAGATACAAAGGGTGTCAAGCGCAGTATCAAGGGCGATTTCGGCTACTTTAATCTTGTTTTTGCCGATTGGCGTTATACCTCTTCGTGTCCGATGAACGTTACCGTTTCAACAGCTCTGGATGCCTTTATGCACGCAGCCGAGGGCTGGCTCGGACCGAAATGCAACGAGCCTGCAACGGCTTTTGCCGCCGAATGTCTGCCGAAAATTTATCGACACCTTAAAAAGTTCCTTGCAGACGGTGAGCTGCCCGACGATGAAGCCAGAAGAGAGCTTTATCACGCATCTCTCAGCGCAGGCTTCACCCTCAACTATTGCGGCACCTTGTTCCCTCACCCCGTAGGATATATCCTTACCGAGCACTACGGTATACCGCACGGCAGAGCTTGCGCGGCATTTTTCAACCGTCTGTTTGAAAAATCCTGCGAGTATGCGCCTGACAGGGCGCAGTCGCTTGCGGCACTTCTCGGTGACAGCAAAGAAAATATTGTTTCAACACTTAAAACCCTTGCAGATTGCTCACATATCAAAATCAGTGAGGCTGAGGCGGCTGAGCTTGTAAAACGCTGGAAATCCAATCCCCGCAATTTTGATTGTACTCCCGGCGGATACAGCCCTGAGGAAGCGGCTAAGGCACTTGTTTTGCTCTCGAAATAGGGGCAGAATATCAAAAAAATCACTGCCGTTTTTGGTTAATTTGTGCTATGTTACAAAAGTTTGGAAAACGCTTGCATATCCGATGAAAAACGGATAGAATAGCGAAGGTACAAAAAATATTTCCAACTAAATTTTTCGGAGGTATGTAAAATGTCAGTTAAAGTTGCTATTAACGGTTTCGGTCGTATCGGTCGTCTTGCTTTCCGCCAGATGTTCGGTGCAGAAGGTTATGATGTTGTTGCTATCAACGACCTCACAAAGCCCTCAATGCTCGCTACTCTTCTCAAGTACGACACTGCACAGGGTGGTTACTGCGGTTACATCGGTGAGAACGCACACACAGTTTCCGCTGATGACGAAGCAGGCACACTCACAGTAGACGGCAAGACTCTTAAGATTTATGCTATGGCTAACGCTGCAGAGCTCCCCTGGGGCGAGATCGGTGTTGACGTAGTTCTCGAGTGCACAGGCTTCTATTGCTCAAAGGCAAAGGCTCAGGCACACATCGATGCAGGCGCTAAGAAGGTTGTTATCTCTGCTCCCGCAGGCAACGATCTTCCCACAATCGTTTACAGCGTAAACGAAGATACACTTACAGCAGAGGATACAATCATCTCCGCTGCTTCCTGCACAACAAACTGCCTTGCTCCCATGGCTAAGGCTCTCAACGATTACGCAGCTATCCAGAGCGGTATCATGACAACTGTTCACGCTTACACAGGCGATCAGATGATCCTTGACGGTCCCCACAGAAAGGGTGACTTCCGCCGTGCACGTGCCGGCGCTGCAAACATCGTTCCCAACTCAACAGGCGCTGCAAAGGCAATCGGCCTTGTTATCCCCGAGCTCAACGGCAAGCTTATCGGCTCTGCACAGAGAGTTCCCACACCCACAGGCTCAACAACAATCCTTGTTGCTGTTGTTAAGGGTGCAGACGTCACAGTTGACGGCATCAACGCTGCTATGAAGGCTGCTGCTAACGATTCCTTCGGTTACAACGAGGAGCAGATTGTTTCCTCCGACGTTATCGGTATGCGTTACGGCTCACTCTTCGATGCAACACAGACAATGGTTGCTAAGATTGATGACGACACATATCAGGTACAGGTTGTTTCTTGGTATGACAACGAGAACAGCTACACAAGCCAGATGGTTCGTACAATCAAGTACTTCGCTGAGCTCGCATAATTACAGCTTAAAACAAAATCAGACGCTTTCTTCGGAAAGCGTCTTTTTTATTTTATCTGCGCTTGAGAAAAATAATATGTTGAAAAGTTGATAATTAAATGATATTATGTGGTTGAATAAGTTATTTGGGGTGCGCAGATGGATAAAAAGGCAATCAAAACGATATTGAATTTTATCAAGGCTCTCAAAGCACCGAGCACGATGATACCCGTTATTGTCTCGCTGGTGTACCCTCTTTCGTTTTTCAAAAGTGTTGTAATTGCGGTCATCATAAAAAATTCTCCTTTCGGTTTGCTGAATTTTCCGTTTGACTCATATTCGAGGGCTTTCCACGAAAAACAAAAAGC
>JAZRRT010000210.1:0-15810 GCA_045650985.1 Acutalibacteraceae bacterium
GATGCCGGGGTGTAAAAAAGTTGCCTAGGGTGCAAAAAATTACCTAGGGGTGTAAAAAAGAACTCAAGGGTGCAACTTTTGGCGCAGGGGTGTAAAATACAATTATAGTATTTAATTTGGTTAGTTTGTTAAAATAAAATATCTAAAATATAGGAATGTTGTATTATTGAAAAGCGGTGCTTAAAGGTATATACTTACATTATAAAATATATATTTTATGTGATTAATAAATGTTGTATATCCGGGGGATGTTTAAATATGAAACGAATTTATAAAAAGGCTATATCTGTATTCCTTGTTGTAGCGATGCTGCTTTGTGCCGCACCGCTGAATGGCTTTGTCGGTATAGAATTGCCAAATTTGTTTGGTTTTATATCAAAGGCTGCAGAGGTGTCACCTGAACCACCTGCTCCTGCTCCTACTTCGAAGTCTGGCACATGTGGTGATGACCTTACATGGTCGCTTGATACTGATACTGGCGTGCTTGAAATCACTGGTACAGGAAAGATGTATGATTGGTGGTCTAGCTCGTCTGTACCATGGTATTCATATCTTAATGATATTAAATCGGTGAATATCGGTGATGGTGTCACTAATATCGGCGAATATTCATTCAATAATTGTTGTAATCTTTTAAGCGCAACTATTTCGGATAGTGTTACAACAATTCAAGAAGGAGCATTTCTTAATTGTACCAACCTTACAAATATTACAATCCCTAACAGTGTAACAAGTATCGGAATGGTTGCATTTGCAAATTGCATTAGTCTTACAAACATTGAAATTCCTATCAGCGTTATGAGTTTAGGTGAAAGCGTTTTTGATAATTGCAAAGGTTTGACAAATGTCAGAATCCCCAGTGGCATTACAAGCATCGTTACGGGGGCATTTGCAAATTGCACTAACCTTACAAGTGTTGAAATCCCGAATAGTGTAACAAGCATTGGTGGTGCGGCATTCTATAATTGTAACAACCTCACGGAGGTTTTTTATAACGGTACGGTAGCAGAATGGAATATAATATCAATCGATTCGGATAACGACCCTCTTCGGTACGCAACAAAGCACTGTGTTACTACAGGTGCTTGCGGTGATAATCTTACTTGGTCTTTTGATGTCGAAACAGGTGTGTTGGAAATAATTGGTTCAGGAGATATGTTTGATTACAATGGTGAATCAAGAGCTCCTTGGAGTTATTACCCAAACATAAAAACAATTAAGATAAATGATGGAGTAACAAGTATAGGCGACCATGCATTTGTAGGTTGTGGGAACATTGCAGATGTAACAATCCCAAATAGTGTAACAAATATAGGTAGTTATGCTTTTTCTGATTGTTATATGCTTCAAGGCTTAACTATTCCAGAAGGCGTAACAAATATTGAATATGGGGCATTTTCTTGTTGTTTCGGTATCAAAAGCGTAACACTTCCAAAGAGTGTAACTAGCATAGGAAATGCAGCTTTTGAATATTGTGATGAGCTTGAAAACGTATATTATCCCGGAACGATGGATCAGTGGAAAGACGTGGATGGTGGGTCTTTTTCAACTGATGTTTTGATATTTGAATGTAATTCCGAGACTCCTTATTATGGCGGAAAATACGGTGATAATCTCATTTGGAAGCTTTATGCAAATACGGGAAAACTTGAAATTGTTGGAACAGGTGATATGGTCGATTGGACAGGTGGCGGTTACGTCCCTTGGGGAAATCACAACTCGAAAATTAAATCAGTAACAATCGCAGATGGTGTGACAAATATAGGCAATGGGGCTTTTTATAATTGCAACGGCATCACAAGTCTGATAATACCCGAAAGCGTAACCAATATTGGCGACTATGCATTTGCACTTTGTTCATCATTAGAAAGTGTCAGTGTTCCTGATAAGCCTATTTATATCAGCAGAACAGCTTTTGAAGAAAGTTACAATGCATCAATCAGATGTAAATCAGGCTCCTATGCATATGATTTTGCTATACGGAATAACATAAATGTAATTGTAGAAGATGGTTCAGTGGGAACAGCATTTAAAATAGAAAATCGCGTGTTATCGGACTGTTTAGGAACAGCTTCAAATGTTATTCTCCCTGCAGACATTTCTTCTATTGGATACGGTGCGTTTGAGGATAATATAATAGTCAAGTTGGTTGAAATTCCTTACTGCGTATCTGATATCTATTCCCGTGCATTTGCAAATTGTCCGAATCTTGAAAGTGTAATAATTCCGTTTACGGTAACTGATATTGCGGATTCTGCATTTGAAGGCACGGACGCAACGATTTATTGCTACTATAATTCCTACGCTTACAATTACGCTGTTAAAAACGGTATTGATTACGAACTTATAACCGTTACGCTCAGCACAAACAGTGTGGATATGCTGACAGGTGAATCAATTGGTATCAATGCTGTTACTTCCGTAACTGTTGCAAGCGGTATTCCGATGGTATGGAAATCAAGTAATGCCGATGTAGTATCCGTTGATTCAACAGGAAATATTGTTGCTAACAGTGTAGGTAGTGCAACAATAGGTATTTACTCGTTTGACGGAACGTTGTTTGATGAGTGTTCAGTTACCGTATCAGAGCCTGTTGATGAGTTTGAAAACGTTGAACTTAAATTCGAAGACATTTCAACGGATAAGCTTAATTATGGCGAGAAGATACTTCTTCACATCAATGTTGCAGATTTACCTGAAGGTGCAAGCGTTAAATGGACTACATCAAACGGTGCTGTTCTTCGAATCAGTAACGAAAATGCTGCTTGTGAATCTCATCCGGACTGTGTAACCTGTACTGTTGAATCTGTAGGAAGTGGATCTGCCGAGATAACAGGTACAGTTGTTGATGAAAACGGCGAACCTATTTTCCGTGATGATGAAGAAATAAAGGTTTCATATACGATGAATTCCAAAGTAACATTCTGGCATAAGATAGTTGCCTTTTTTAGGAAGATATTTGGATTGAGCAGAGTGATTCTTCAGTCAATCTAAATAACTAAATGACATACACCCGACTTGAGTATGAACTCAGGCCGGGTGTTGTTTTGTTTGTTGTCGATATTGTATGGGGTGAGATATACAACGTTTAGTGAAGTTTGGCTGCGCCAAGTGAAGTTATGCCTGCGGCATAGTGATGTATTGTGCGTTGCACAAAGTGAAGTTAAGTTTGCCCCCAAAACACGTGCGAAGCACACTTCACTGCGAAGTAACTTCACTGCAAAGCAACTTAACTTGCCCGAAAGGGCAAACTTAGTTGAAAAAAGCACTTCCGAAGAAGTGCTTTTTTCTGGCTGGGACGGCTGGATTCGAACCAGCGAATGACAGAGTCAAAGTCTGTTGTCTTACCGCTTGACGACGCCCCAATATTCAGTTTTTATTCAAAAAATGCACAAAGCCGAGACGACTTTGTGCGCTTTTTGTTTTTATGGGGTGGACAATGGGAGTCGAACCCACGACCTCCAGGGCCACAACCTGGCACTCTAACCAACTGAGCTATGTCCACCATAAATGGCGCGCTGGAAGGGACTCGAACCCCTGGCCTACTGCTTAGAAGGCAGTTGCTCTATCCAGCTGAGCTACCAGCGCACAATGGAGCGGGTGATGGGAATCGAACCCACACGACCAGCTTGGAAGGCTGGGATTCTACCATTGAACTACACCCGCGAACGTGACAACCTTGTTACCGCAAAATTGACAACGGAAACATTTTAGCAAATTAAGTGGCGGTTGTCAATACAATTTTTAATATTTTATGCTGAATTTTAGTTTTCGAAATCCACTACGCATCTGTCTGTGATAACGGAATGCACAAATTCCTTTACTTTAAGGTGTTCGGGGTGAGTTTGGTAGCCTTCGAGAGCCTCTTTGCTTTCAAACGTGCTGTAAAGGGCGAGGTCATAACCCTTGGGGTTGAAGTTGAAACCTACCTGAGCGCTGAGAAGCCCGTCTACCTTACCGACGAGGGCGGTGAGTATCTCCTTCATGTGCTCCATATTTTCCTGCTTCTTTTCGTCTTCTCTTACGTTCCAGAATACGATGTGTGTAACCATCTGCCGTTCCTCCTTGAATTTAGTTCCGCAACTATTTAACCATATTTGGTGAAAATAAACAAGTGCTTGGCAATATTTTCTACACGAGATTTTAACTTATAAGGTGACTTTTGTGTGCTGTTGTATTATAATTAATGTGTATAACTGTATTTTACTGTTTTTTAATATTGCTATTGTTTGGAGGTGCGGTTATGAAAACCGCAAAAAGAATACTGTGTGCAGTTGTGAGTGTTATGCTCGCTGCGGCATTTACAATATCGACTGTTCCTTTAACAAGGGCGGCAGGTATCATGCGAATGGTTATTGACGGTATAACGTACAACAAGGAATATACGGATCTCGGCACTCTTGCGCTTTCTCATTGGCATTACGATTCATCCGATGACGTGCTCACTCTTGAGAATTTCGGCACTACAATCAAGCCGAAATCAGAGATTTTTGTTTATCCTTACAGCGGTAATCTCACAATTAATCTTAAGGGCGACAACTATATATACTCGTCGGCGAAGAATGCGATGATTATTATAGGTAACGTTAAGTTCACCGGTGACGGTTCGCTTACAATTGTCTGTGACAATACCTATGCCATCAACACCGACTATAAAGTCACCGTTACGGATAACGTTTCCCTTAATATCAATGCGCTTGCCGGTATTATGGCTATTAAGGGTATCGATATCAGCACAAAGGGCAACGTTAATATTCACACTTCAACAAGATGTATGTATACTTTCGCGGATCTTAACATCACTTCGGGTACGGTAAGGCTTACCGGTAGTGACGGTTTGTATTCGTCAAGCGGCAACGTTTATCTCAGCGGCGGTGATACCGACGTAGAGGTAAAGGCTACGTCAAAGGCTTTTGCTCTTTTCGGAGAGGATTCTTTTGTTGAGTGGAGCGCCAACGGAAGTGTCGGCGCGGGTAAAACTTCTCCCGGCTCAAAGATTACGGAGTATTCGGGTGAAAAGTATTTCCGTGCAACGTTCAAGGGCGTGCCCGTACTCAATCCTCCGCGTAACATTTACTGGGATGATACGGTTATCGACAGCAGCTCAGGTATGACAAACCCTGTTGCGAGATGGAGTCCCGTAGGCAACGCAACCGGTTATCAGGTCAATCTTTACTATTTCAACGAAATAGGCTATGAGTTTAAAGAGAGCTTTACCGTTACCGATGCATTGAGCTGTAATTTCGGCGGACACTTTACGTCGTACGGTCAGTATTATTTTACCGTTCAGGCTCTTGGTGACGGCACAAATTTCCTCTCGAGCGGTGAGTCACCGAAATCTGCCGATTCATACAGATTTACAGGTGACATTGCAAGCCGTTTCTATGTCAGCCTGCCTGAATCCGATTACTTCAAGGTTATTCCTGAAAGCGGAAGCACAGTAGTTTATTACGGTGAAGATTATTCTTTCACGGTTGAGGTTGACCCTGCATACACGCAGTCTGAAATTTTAGTCTGGGCCAATAAAGCGCGTGTTGCTCTCCGAGGCGGCAAATATACGGTTGATAACGTAACGGAAAATATTATCATTACCATCGGAGAGCTTTCAAAAAACACTTACAAGGTCAATCTGCCTGAAAGTGATGCTTTCACAATTTATCCCTTGCCTGAATATTCAACGGACGTTGAGTACGGCGGCAGTTTTGCCTTCTCCGTTGAGCTTGCGGATATATATATGAATTCAAATCTTACGATTACCTCCAACGGCAAAAAACTTAACGCAAAGTACGGTATTATTTATACAATCAGCAACATTACGGAGGATCAGACTGTTGAGGTAACGGGTCTTGTAAGAGATAATTACGACGTTACTTTCCGCAATATAGACGGTACGGTAATTTCGACCCAGGTGGTTGACCACGGTTATACGGCATCCGTTCCGTCAGATCCGACTCCGCCCGAGGGTATGACTTTTGTCGGATGGACGGATAAAAACGGCAAGACGTTCGATTTTTCATCAAAAATTGTTGACCAGACGGATGTTTATGCGAGGTTTGTTATCTCAAAGTCAAGTGACGGATACTATCTTATCTCAAATCTCAGCGAGCTTATTTGGTTCAGAAACGAAGTCAATTTCGGTAACACTGCAATAAACGGCAGACTTACTGCCGATATTGAGATGAACGACGGCAAGTATGCTGTTGTAGGCGGTAACGTATCATTCCTCAGCAATGCTGAAATGTGGGTGCCTATCGGCGGCTATGATTACAGTAACGAGGAAAATTACGTCAAATTCTATCAAGGCAAATTTGACGGTGACGGACACACTCTGTCCGGTTTTTATATAAAGCACGATGCAATGGCTGCAAATGCTTCCGAACTTGGCATTTTCGGTGCAACAACTGAAAATGCCGTAATAAGAGAACTTAACGTTACAAGGTCATACTTTGAAGGTTACGGACAGATAGGCTCAATAGTCGGTAAGAGTGGCGGCTCGATAAGCGGATGTAACGCAGACTGTATACTCGTCGGTGTTGAAAACGTAGGCGGTATCGCAGGTGAAACTTCTGCCGACATCAGTCAATGTACCTTCAGCGGTAAAGTAACTGTCCAAAGACACCGCGATTCAGGCGCTGAATCCTTCATAGGCGGATGTAATGCAGGCGGTATTGTCGGCTCCGTTGTTGGTGACGGTGCAATGATAGGTTTGTGTAAAAACCAGGCGCACGTCAGCGCTTATGATAATGCGGGCGGTATTGTAGGTTGTGCTTTTGCACAGACAGTTACGGTTATAAGCTCCGAAAACAACGGAAAGATAACTGCTGATTGTAATGCAGGCGGCATTGTCGGCTCTGCGCAGACGGCGCAGATAAACGGTACGGTAAACAATACTTCCGTCAGCGGCGGTGCGTATGCGGGCGGTATTATGGGTGTCGGCGATCTCAGAGGCACTCTTGATGTCAATAACGGTAAGGTCAGCGGCGATAAGGTCGGCGGTATTCTCGGCTCAGGCTCGCTGAATATGACTTACTTCTACAATTCGGCAGATGTAAGCGGTGTTACTCTTGCGGGCGGTTTGGCGGCTGAAGCTTCTGAAATAACTGCGGGTCAGGCTCACACATACTCGCACCTTACAGGTGAAACCGTCGATGCGATTTGTCCCGCTTCAGATGACGTTATGGCGTCGAAAGTTTATTATTGCAGCCGTTTCGGGTCTTCGACATACGGTAAGGCAGTTGATTATAACTGGTTTTATTCCGGCTATCTTGCAGGTGTTATGAACCGTGAAAACGGTACTGACTTCTGGGCACATAACGGCACCTATCCTGTCTTTATCGATAGTGATAATCCCGCTTTTAATTTTGCGCTTAAAGAAGGCACTGTGAAAGGCACTTATATTATTGAGAACGAGCGGGATCTTCATCTTGCTTCGGCATTCATAAACAATGAGGAAGGCTATAACTACGGCAGTTATATTTTAACGGCGGATATTTCTCTTCATAGCTCCGACGTTCCCAATAACTTTATACCGTTGGGTACTCAGTCAAGACCTTTTGAAGGTACTTTTTACGGCGGTTATCATACGATTAAAAACGTCAATATTAACGGCGGTAATAACACAGGCTTCTTCGGCTATGCATCTGCTTCGCTGATTGAGGCGGTTACTCTTGAAAACGTCTGTATAAACGGCGTAAACAACGTAGGTGCAATCGTCGGTTATGCCGATTCTTGCTATCTTTCGGAGTGTTCCGTTAAGGGCGGCACTGTCAGCGGCAATCAATTTGTAGGCGGTGTGGTCGGTTTCAGTAACGGTGAAGTCTGTTACAGTACTAATTCTTCTCGCGTCAGCGGTGCGCTCGCTTACGGCGGTATTGTTGGCTCAAATGAAGGCGAAACGGTAAGCGTGTGTTATAACACGGGTGATGTCGTCGGTCTGTCTGTCGCAACAGAGGGCGGCGGAATCGTAGGCAGAAACTTCGGTTCGGTTTCTGTTTGCGGTAACTCAGGTGCTGTTACGGGTAACAGCTATATTGGCGGCGTTGTCGGCTCTTCGTTCGGTGATATGTATTCGGTTTACAACGGCGGAAAGATTACTGCCGCAACGTATTACGGCTCGATATGCAGTGAATATGATGAAACTTACCTGGCAGAGCTCTGCTGTTACCTTGAAGGTACGGCTGACGAGGGGGCAAGCGTTGTCGGCACGGCACAGACCGAGTATCAGGTCACAAACGGCGCTGCGGCATATTTCCTTAATGCTAACGGTACTGAGCTGAATTGGGCGCAGGGTGCTTCTCATCCCGTACTTGCAAAGGCTGACGGTTCAGATGCGGTTGTTTTTACCGTTACGTTCACAACACCTGACGGTGTCTATCTTGTGGCGGCAACACACAGGGAGGGCAAGGTGAATCCTCCTCCGGAGCCTGAATACAGAGGTTTTGATTTTGTCGGTTGGGATGCAAAGTTTGATCTCATTGTTGCAAATACTACAATTCGTGCGATTTTTGACCGTCCCGGTCAGATTTCGTTCCTTTCAACCTCGTTCCTCAGGATAAATAACGACGATAACGGCTCATATATATACGGCATATATCCGAATCTTAATATGAATGTTGCGCAGTTGCGCAGTCATATAGCAAATATCGACGTTAAGATTTACGATCAGGATATTATAAATGAGCTTGTTAACACGGACAAACTTTATACAGGTGTCACGGTTGTTCTTCTCGATGCCGACGGCAGTTGGCTTCACACGGCCAACGTCGTTATTTACGGCGATGTCAACAGCGACGGTAAAATTGACCACGCTGATGCATATTTTATCAATCTTCTTGCAGACGGTGCACTCTATCCGGAGGATTTCACTTACGCACAGTATGTTGCTGCAGACGTCAACCACGACGGAGCGGTAGACAAGGCGGATTCACTCTTCCTTCAGAATTATTGCATCAATAACACGTTCATTAATCAGTCGCCGATTTAAACGGCACTACAATAATAAAGGAGTTTCAGATGAGTACTATCAGAACTACATGGTCCGAAAACGTAAACAAACAGTGTCCGCTCAGCGAATACCCGCGTCCGCAGCTGGTGCGTGACAGCTATCAGTGTCTCAACGGTGAGTATGATTATGCAATCACTCCTGCGGATGCAACCGAGATGGGGGAGGCAGACGGCAAGATTCTTGTTCCGTTTGCGATTGAGTGTGAACTTTCAGGTGTTGAAGGATCTCTCAAAGACAGTGAGGCACTCTGGTACAGGCGCAGTTTTACTGTTGATGAAGATTATTCAGGTAAGCGCGTTATTCTTCATTTCGGTGCTGTTGACTGGAAGTGCGACGTTTATCTCAACGGCGCTTATATCGGCGGTCACACAGGCGGTTACTGTCCTTTCAGCTTCGATATAACCGATAATCTTGCTGCGGAAAATGAACTTGTTGTCAAGGTTATTGACCCGACTGACAAGGGTACTCAGCCCAGAGGTAAGCAGATTTCAAAGCCCGTAGGCTTCTGGTATACTTCAACTTCGGGCATCTGGCAGACAGTGTGGCTTGAGGTTGTGCCCGAAACCTATATTTCTTCCGTGCGTCTTACCCCCGACATTGATAAGTCTTGTGTAAACGTTGCTGTCAGCGTCAAGGGCAGGGCAACGGTCAGAGCAACCGTGCTCGACGGCGATAATGTTGTTGCAGCCAAAGAGTTTGTTGGTGAGAGCAAGATTCAGATTCCCGATCAGAAACTCTGGTCACCCGAATCACCGTTCCTCTATGACCTTAAGCTTGAGCTTGTTTGCGGTGATGAGGTTGTCGATACGGTAACTTCATATTTCGGTATGCGTAAATACAGCCTTGCAAGAGACGGCAAGGGCATTGTCAGACTTTGCCTTAACAACAAACCTTATTTCCAGAAAGGTCTTCTCGATCAGGGCTATTGGCCTGACGGCGGCTTGACCGCACCGACCGACGAAGCGCTTATATACGACATCGAAAAGATGCGTGATCTCGGCTACAATATGCTCAGAAAGCATATCAAGGTTGAGCCTTTGCGCTGGTATTACCATTGTGACAGACTCGGAATGCTCGTATGGCAGGATATGCCCAACGGCTGTGACGTTAACCAGCTTGTTGCAGGTGTTCTCCCGAATGTCGGTATCAAGAATATGACCGATAAATTTACGGGACTTTATGACCGTAAGGATGAGCAGGGTAAAAAGTATTTCCTTGCAGAGCTTGATGAGATGATAGCCTCTCTTTATAACTGCGTATCAATCTGCACCTGGGTACCTTTCAATGAAAGCTGGGGTCAGTTTGATGCCAATAACGTAGCGGCTCACGTCAAATTCCTTGATCCTACACGTTTCGTCGACCACGCAAGCGGTTGGCATGATCAGGGCGGCGGCGATTTCAAGAGTATCCACAGATATATCGTTCCGCTTCACCCGTATTTCCTCGATAACCGTGCTTTCGTTGTCAGTGAATACGGCGGATACAGCAGTGTTGTAAAAGATCACGTCTGGAATATTTCAAAGTGCTTCGGTTACCTTATGTTCGGCAACAAAAAGTCACTTTCAAACGCTTACAGACGCCTTCATACAACTCAGGTAATTCCGCTTATCAAGCGCGGTCTTTGTGCGCTTGTATATACTCAGGTCAGCGACGTTGAAAACGAAGTAAACGGTATCCTCACTTACGACCGCAAGATTGTAAAACTTGATGAGGATATGATCAGAGATATAAACTCAAAGCTCACTTACTGATTTTTTCTCAGATCCTCTATATAAAATTTCAGCGCCCGTTCAAGGTTTCGCCTTTGGACGGGCGGCATTTTTGTGTTCGATAATTCTTCGGCAATTTCTGCAATCCGTGTTCGCAGATATTGTTCTCTGTTCATAAAAATCACCGATATTATCGTTTGAAATAACGAGCGCAAATATTTAATACAAATGTTTGAAAATGTATTTACTTTTTTTGAGTTTTTGATAGAATTAATTCCGAGGTGATAAATAATGAAAGTTTTTACCGAATATTTTAATGAAGAAAAGAACGTAAGCATCACAGCTTATCTTCTTGATAATTCACGCGAGATGCCCAATATGGACGTGCGTCCTGCAGTGCTTGTAATTCCCGGCGGCGGTTATGCCGCTTGTTCAGACCGTGAGGCTGAGCCGATTGCAATGCTCTATGCGCTTGAAGGCTATCACACCTTCGTTCTACGCTATACAGTCGGCAAAAGAGGCGGTGACTATACTTTTGAACAGCCGTTTGCCGATGCTGAAAGAGCAATGAAATATATCCGTGACAATGCCGAGCAGTTCGGCGTTGATCCTGAGCGTATTGCGGCAATAGGCTTCTCCGCCGGCGGCCATCTTTGCAGTGCAATCGGTGCGATGGGTGAAAACAAGCCGAATGCACTGATTCTGGCTTATCCCTGTATCCTTTCCGAAATTGGTCAGGTTCTTCAGTGTGACGTGCCTTCAACCAACGAGTATGTAACCGATAAAACTCCGCCTACGTTCATATTTGCGGCAGTTGACGACAAGCTTGTACCTGTAAAACATTCGCTTGCTTTTGCATCTGCCTGCGCTGAAAACGGTGTTGATTTTGAAATGCACCTGTATGAGCAGGGAGGTCACGGCTTCTCGCTGGCAACACCTAACGTCTGTATGGGCGGACTTAATGCTGATGCCTGCAAATGGGGTGAACTCAGCATCAACTGGCTGAGAAAACATTTCTGATTAACATAACTGTAAAATAAAAGAGCTGTTCATCTTTGCGGATGAACAGCTCTTTTCGGTTTTTAATATCTTCCTATGGAGTCAAAAGGTATATTTCTGAAGTCAGGCAATTCAGATTCAAGTTTGCTGTTTGCTGCAATTCTGTAATTGCCACCTTTGGCGTCGATGAATATGTTTGTGCTATCGAAATTCACAATCATATTATCACCGAAGGTGCTGAGCGTGTTTGCTTCTGCGCTTATTTCGCCGATGTATTTTTTTGCGTGGAGGACAATGTTGTCCTCGATAATGCTGTTTGCAGGGTTTGCAGCAAACAGCGGATCGGTCATTGACGAATAATCTGTTTTGAGTGAAGCGCAGGCGGGAAACGCCTCTTTCCAGGTTGCGGTTTGGTACGGTGAATCGGCAAGTGATTTCCAAGCGAGATTATCTGCGCTTATTTCGGATGTGTTGTACTTGAGCGGAACAGAGCAGTTGTGGACAATGTTGTTGGTGAATTCAATATCTCTGCCGCCGTTGAAGTCTATTGCGGTGCCCTTAATATTGATAAACATATTGCCTCTTACCTGTGTGCCTGAGCAGGGTTTGACGGCTGTAACCTCGTCCGTGCCGTTGCCGATTGTGCTGAAAAGGTTGTAACGGACAAAGTTGCCGTAGCAATCCCAACCTTCGGGGGCTTCAACAGCCGATGCGTTTGTTGCTTCATAGCAGGTGTTGTGAATATAGTTGTATTCGACTTTGTTTGAGTTGCCGGAGTAGTAAACTGCCGCGGAAGGGGAGTTGATTATTTCATTGTGGGTTACGGCGTTGCCTGTGCCTGCGAGTAGTATGCTCGGAGCTGTTTTATCAAATTTTGATGTAGACGAGATGAGGTTGTTGTCTGCGAGACAGTTGCCTGCCGTAAGGTCGGTGCGGTTTCCGCCCTCAATCTTTATTGCGGATGCGCCTGTGTTTAAGATGTGGCAGTTGCTTACGGTGATTGAAGTGCCGTTGATTTCAATTCCGTTACCGCCTGTGTTTTCAACCGTGCAGAAAGAAATTTCGATGTTGCTGCCCGTTGCTTTTACGGCACAACCGGAGGAGTTGCGGAATTTGATGCCGCTGAATGTTATGTGCTTTGCGCCGTTTATGTTGATTATTGCTTTGTTATCAGCGGAAAAAGCTGCACCCGGTTCGATGCCGCCGTCAAAAACAACTTCGCCGTCACCGTAAGAGCTGTAAATAACGGGACAGATTTCGGTGCCGGAATCTTTGCTTGTAAATTCGAGCGAACTGACGTTATATGTGCCTGCCATAATTGCAACAACAGCGTGGCTTATCTGGTCTTTTTTTAGCCTGCGAACAGCTTGCATAGCTTGCTCTATGGTTGAAAACGGATGATCGAGGCTTCCGTTTCCGCCGCTTTCAGCATTTGCCGAAACGTAAAAGTCGCTGAAAATGGGTTCAGGTTCGTTTTTCCATCCTGTGCTGAGATTAGATGGTATTGCGGCGAAATAATGGTTTTCGTAGTAATACGGGCGTACTATGAGTACCGTAGAAGCAACTACTGCGAGCGCAAGCAGAACGCAGAGTATGCTGATTATTATTCTCACTTTGGAGCTTGACTTGCTCATATAAAATTACCTTCCTTTACCAGTTTTCTTTATTCAATATGTCGGAATAGTATTTTAGTCTTGCGCGTAATGCTTTGCAGTCGGGACAATGTTTTTCAACCTCAGCCCAAAAATAAGAACTGTGATTGTGATGGATTATGTGCGCAAGCTCATGGATTATTACATAGTCGATAACTTCAGGTTCAGCCATAACGATGTGCCACGAAAAATGCACTCTGTCTGCAGTGCAACTGCCCCAGTTGGTTTTTGCGCTTGTTATCGTCAGTTTGTTGGGGGTTACACCGAGCGCCTGAGAGTAACGGGGGAGCTGTGAGCTTATATACTCGCGTGCGGTTTCTTTGTACAGCGCAATCAGCTTCGCTCGGATTTGTTCGCTGTCAGAGTTTGTTGGCATAAGTATGCGGTCGGGCTCAAGCTTCGCTTTGTGTACATCTGCTGCTTCTATCGGCAACCTGCACCCGAAAAACAGAACTTTGCTTCCGTAGTCGAGAATAAAATTCTTCTTTTGCTCGGCAAGCTGTTCAGCTTTCAGAATGTTGTTTTCTATCCACGTGCTGTTTGATTCAACAAACTCATCAATTCTCGCCTTGCTTGCGTTGAGCGGTGCACGCACTTCAACCGTGCAGTCGGGTCTTACGGTGAGCGCTATTGTTTTTCTTCGGCTGCGTTTGAGTGTATATGCGTGTTTCATTTATTTGTACCTTTACCGTAGTGCTTATTAAATTATTATACATTATACCTTGCTGACCGTCAACTTATTTCGGAGCATAAAAAATGAGGTTTACGGCAGATAAGCCGTAAACCTCGGAACGTTGAAAGTTTATCAGTAGTTATTTTTGTGCTTGTTGCGTTCAAGCAGCTTGAGATATTCGGCGTCGATTTCACCGTCTGCGGTTTTGATTCGTTCTGCTTGTCTGCTGACGTCTTCTTCGCTCATTTCTGCAAGGCTGTCAAACGAATAGATACTGCGCACACCGACAGCCTGAAGGAGCCTTTCTTTCTTTCTCATCTTCATCTTGTAATACGAGAAGCAGATGATGAACGAAACAATCTGAATCAGTATGAGTCTTGTCTGCAGTTCTATGTCAATATCGCCGCTTGTTCTGTCGACAATATGGATGAGGTTAACTGTTGTGTTGAAGATGAAGTGGTCAAACACGCTGAGCCATATCGAACCGGTTGCTCTTGCGCACATACACCATTTGAGCGAAATGAAAAACTCAAACACAATGTAGAACAGACACAGCGGTATCAGCTTTTGAAGTGAATATCCTCTTGTAATCTTGGAAAGGGGAATAACGAGATACCATAACGAATAGAAAGCGGAAACGATAACTGCGGTTTGCCAGAAGCCGAATTTGCCTTTGCCCATTTTGACAAGAATGCCTCTGAAAAGCACCTCAAGCATTATAGCGGAAAGTGCCGTTACGGCAACAAGCAACAGAATGTAAGCAATAAAATAGAAGAAGCCGACTTTTGACTTGGGAGATTCATAAGCAAAAAGTCTTATGATTACATCCTTTTTGTAGAAAATCTTGAGCACAACAAACTCGAACAAATAAGCCGGAATAATCGCGAGGTTGAAAATTATTGAGTTGCGTATGCCGCTTCTTACTGCTTTCGGATTTGTGCTCAGTCCGACGTTGTGCGGCTTTAGTCTTGCCGTATACATATAGCCGATAATTATCAGTGCACCGAGCACCTTGCCCAGAGCGCCTCTTGTCTGGACGTGTGCGCTGTTGATTATAAAGAAGTATTCCAGAACGTTAACTATCATACAGAACAGAAAAACGTTGAGCATTTTGCTGAGTGTTTTGTCTGTAAGTATGTCGTGTATGGCTGTAAAAAATCTCTTTCTTGCTTTTTTGCGCTTCCTTTTAACAGCTCCGCCGTGGTGGTTTACCTTGTTTTCTTCAGGTATATCCTTTGCAACGGGAGCAGAGGGGACGGAAAGCGGCTCTTCTTTCGGCTGAGCAGGTCTTTTTTCCTGAGCTTCACCGAATTGCTGGATTAAATCTTCGCGTTTAGCCACCGTTTATCCTCCTTTACAGCTTTGATATATTCAGTAATTATATAGTATAAGGAAAGGGATGTCAATACAGGTTGGTTGTTATGAGCAATGCTTGGAGCGTATTTTTACAATTTATCAAAAAAATATATTTTTTTGGATATTGTTATTGACAACGTGCCCTATATGTTGTATAATCACAACGTAATTAGTGATATTAGTGTGTCTATTTATAGAATTTTATCTTAGAAAGAAGGAGTCGGCGATGAAAAAATATATCAAGCCGGATGCGGAAATTGTAAAATACGTAAAAGAGGGTCTGAAGGCAAAGAATGGCTACTGTCCCTGCAGACTGGAAAAGAAGGAAGAATATAAGTGCATGTGTGAGGAATTTAAGGCGCAGATTGCAGACCCCGATTTCGAAGGCTATTGTCATTGCCTGCTCTATTACAAGGA
>JAZRRT010000211.1:0-6195 GCA_045650985.1 Acutalibacteraceae bacterium
GATATGCTCTTCACCGTCACAGACAAACTCTGCCTTAGCAAGTGCGGCACGAAGATTGTCACGGTAGAAGTTGCCTTCGGCATCAAGCACCTCCGCGTGCTCGATAACAACCGTTTCGCCTTTGTTGCCCTTGACCTTGAACTCGACATAACCTGTCATATTCTGACCGAAATCGATAACGGTTTCACCCTTGGGAGTAATGATTATTTCTTTAGCTTCAAGTCTTTCCTGCTCGATGATTTTTTCTCCGTCACGGTCGATAAGAACATTCATATCCTTCGGGAAAATGACAGCATCCATCGGCTTGGGGTCAACGTAGAGCGGGTCGTACTTATAGCCGTTGTAAAGGTCGGAATAAACGTTTTTGCCAAGCTCCGTAACCCACGTATCATCGGTAACAATTACTTCTTCCGTACCGTCTGTATAATTAATCGTAAGCGCACATATAAGAGCTGTTTCGCGCACACCAAGAAAGTATTCGGCACATCTTTCGTTACCGGTAAAATATCTGCCCTTCCAGCCGGGACCTACACCGACACAAAGCGTATTTTCTGCCGAAAGCATATCGGTTATATCGTATGTTTCAACCTGAAGACGTTTGCGGTAAGCAGTCCAACCGGGAGTCATAACCTGATCACCGATTTTTTTGCCGTTGATACGCGCAACGTATGTACCTAATGAGGTTATTTCAAGACATGCTTTTGCAACCTGCTTTGATGCGGAAAAGCACTTTGTGTAGCAGATTTCGCACTCCTTTGAAATTTTGGGGCTCTTAATCCAATTGGCGCTGAGTATGTTTTTCATAAGATAAGTCCTCCTGTGTTTATTCGTATTCGGCAAGTTTTAACTGGATATTTTCCCAGTCTTCATAAAGCTGTTCAAGACTTGTATTAAGCTCCTCAAGCTTTGCGGTAAGAGCTATTATCTTTTCGTAATCCGCAGCAATTTCGGGATTTTCGATTTCCGCCTGCGTTTCACTTATTTGTTTTTCGGTATTTTCTATGTTTTCTTCGCAACGCTTAAAAGCTGTGTTGAGCTTACGCTTTTCGCTTTCGCGCTCTTTGCGAAGCTTGTAGTTATCTGTTTTGGGTGCTGTTTTTTCTTTTTCAACCCTGACATCCTGTCTGAGTGTTTCAAGGCGAGCAAGATACTCGTCGTAATCATTGCCGAATTCCTCGATTTTTTCCTTGCCGAGGCGGAGTATGCGGGTTGAAAGCTTGTTTATGAAATATCGGTCGTGAGAAACAATAAGCATCGTGCCGTCGTAACCGAGAAGCGCATCTTCAAGAGCTTCTCGCGAAGTTATGTCGAGGTGATTCGTCGGCTCGTCAAGCAAGAGCAGGTTATAGCCGCCGAGCATCAGCTTGAGCAAAGCAACTCTCGCCTTCTCTCCGCCGCTGAGATCACCGACACGGCTGAACACCGCATCTCCTCTGAACAGGAAAGCAGCAAGCGCATTTCTGACCTCGGTCTGTGAAAGCCTGCGGTATTTGTCCCAAACCTCATCGAGCACGGTTTTGTTTTCATCAAGTCCGCTCAGGGTCTGATCAAAGTAACCGACACGGACATTTTCGCCGAATTTGCGCACACCTGCCTGCGGTATATATTCACCCATCACAACACGAAGGAAGGTTGTTTTGCCGCAACCGTTTGCACCGAGCAGAAAAGCTCTTTCGCCTTTTTTGAGAAGCAGGTCGGCATTTCTGAACAGAGGCTCACCGCCAAAGCCCTTTGCAAGCCCCTGACAGATAAGAACGTCATTACCGGTTTCAACAAGAGTTTTGAATTCAAACCTGAGCGTTGCTTCATCCGCCTCCGGTTTTTCAAGACCGTCCATAAGTCTGTCGATGGATTTCTGCTTATGCTCCGCCGTACGGATATTGCGTTCTCTGTTCCATCTTCGCTGTTGTTCAATCATTTTTTCAATACGGTGGACCTCATTCATCGTATTGTCATAATGGCGCTGTGCAATCTCTTTGTCTTTTTCTTTCTGCTTTATAAACTCAGAGTAACCGCCCTTGTAAATACGCATCTTGCGGTGCTCAATTTCCATCGTACGGGTTGTTACACGATCGAGAAAATAACGGTCGTGAGAGATAATGAGAGCTGCACCCTTATAATCGGCAAGAAATGATTCAAGCCATTCCACACTGTCGATATCCAAATGGTTTGTAGGCTCATCAAGCAAAAGCAAATCCGGCTCGGAAAGCAGAAGCTTGCCGAGGCTGAGCTTTGAGCGCTGACCGCCGCTGAGCTTATCACAGGTAAGAGAGTGTGTATCTGCGGCAAAACCGAGACCGACAAGTGTTGAACGTGCTCTGCTTCGGCAGGTAAGACCGCCCTCCCGTTCAAACTTTTCGGTAAGGTGAAGCTGCTCATCGATAAGCGCGTCAATATCGCCGCCGGCATCAATCATAGCGTTGAGCTGTTCAAGTCGCTTTTCGATTTCAATAAGCGGATCAAACACCGTCATAATCTCGTCGTAAATGGTTTTGCGGGAATTTCGGCAGGCGTGCTGCTCCATATAGCCCACAACAGTGTTTCTGCCGGGATGAATTTCGCCCGATACAGGCTTTTCTACACCGAGAACAAGACGGAACAAAGTTGTTTTGCCCGTTCCGTTTGCGCCGATGATTCCCACTCTTTCGCCCGCATTTATCTCAAACGAAACGCCGTCAAAAAGAGTTCTGTCACCAAAGCCCATATTCAGATTTTGTGCGGAAAGAACTGCCATAAAAATCTCCGAAAGATAAAATATTCTTCAAAATAACGAATTGATAATTACACTCTGCTTTCAAGCACAGTAAGAGTGCCGTTTACAGTGTAATTGCCTGCAGCCGCAGGAACAAAAACGCCCTCACCCTTGGCAATATCAAAGCTGATTTCGCCGCAGGAGATTGTGCCCTCACCGTCGAGCACCATAATATGAACAAAAGAATTTTCATCAGCAGTACCGACATAATTGTTGCTGATTTCAACCTTGTTTACGCTGAAAAGTTCAAAGCTGACAAGCTCTGTTCTTACAGCGCCGTCAAGCTGTTCGGTTTTTGTAAGAGTCGGAATGGAAGGACAGGGAGGCTCGCACTTTGTAACGTCGAGCGTTTCCTTGATATGAAGCGGTCTGGGACCGTTGCACTTCGCATCAAAGCGGTTGTAATCGTAAGCACGGAAAGTGACGTTCGAATTCTGCTGAACCTCTGCAAGAAGTATACCCTTGCAGATTGCGTGAAGAGTGCCTGCCTCAATAAGGAAGAAATCGCCCTTCTTGACTTCAACGTAGTTTACTACGTCGTCAATTCTGTTTTCCTCTATTGCCTTTGCAAAATCCTCGGTGGAAATCTTGTTTTTGAAGCCGTATATAATGCGTGCACCCGGCTCACAATCCATTATGTACCAGCACTCTGTCTTGCCGTATCCGCCGTTGTATGCTGCGGCATACTCATCATCGGGGTGAACCTGAACAGAGAGATCATCAGCCGCATCTATGAATTTGATAAGAATCGGGAAATACTCGAAGTTCAGGGCATTCTTGCCGAGAATTTCTTTGCCGCATTCTTCAATAACCTGAGTGAGTGTTTTACCTTCATATTCACCGCTTGCAACCGTGCTCTCAAAATTCTCGAAGCAGGAAAGCATCCATGCTTCGGCACAGTTTTCAAGGTCTGTTTTGATACCGTAGTTTTCAATCAGCTTTCTTCCGCCCCAGATTGTTCTGACAGAAAAGGGGCTGAGCTTTGTCATATACATAATAATTTCCTCCGTAGGTATATTTTTGTGCATATCCGTCCATCCTTTCATCATATAGTTTAATGAAACGGAGGACGGAAAATGACGATAACGCAATTGATTACAAAGAAGAAGTGCCGCAACGAGGATGACGAGCAGCTTATCAGCGAAATACACCGACTCAGCAACGCATTGACCCTCGCTTATGAAAGATTTGAGCTGCAGTGCGACAGCGACCTTGTTGAAGCGACAATATATGAGATTGAATCGCTCAAAGCAAGATACCGTTATCTGCTTGCCATCGCAAGAGAAAAAAACCTGAAATCAACCGAAACGAGGTTGCAGGACTATGGGAATTAACACCGTACCCGTTATATACGCAGCAATTTGCATACTTACGCTTACAACCGTAATGTTAAAGCACAAGTGTCTTATCAGAGGCATTTTTGCAAGCGCCGCTCAGGGAGTTGCCGCGCTGTACGCCGTAAAGCTGATAGGCTTTGTCACGGGCATACACCTTGCCGTCAACTGGTACACACTCTGTACGGCAGCCGTGCTCGGCTCACCGGGAGTTGCACTTATGCTCGCTGTGCAGACGGTTTTTAATACATAACCGTACAGAAGAGCTTTTCACCTGCTTTTGCATCGAGCATAAACAGACCGTCAACAGCCTCATAAACCTTGTCGCAGCAGGAAACTGTTGCGGCATTTTCAATTTCAACGCCGATGCGCTTATCATCGGCACAGATAAGCTCAAACGTTTTCACCTTGCCGCACTCAAACTCGGCAGAAACCTCAACGTTACCCCTTGCTTTAAGTCCGCTGAAGCTGCCCGAAAGAAGTTTGCTTGTTGCGGGAAGAAGCGAGATAAAGCCCTCGTGGCTCTGGACAAGCATTTCGCCCATACCTGCCGCACCGCCGAAGTTACCGTCAATCTGGAAAGGCGGATGCGTATCGTAGAGGTTGGGAAGAGTTGAGCGTGTGAAAAGAAGCCTGATATGCTCGTAAGTTGCCTCACCGTCGCGAAGACGAGCAAACAGGTTTATAAGCCATGCTCTGCTCCAACCGGTATGACCGCCGCCGTTTGCAAGTCTGCGGTCGATAGTAACTCTGATTGCATTATACAGGTCGGGAGTTGCTCTTGTAATAAGGTCGGCGGGATAGATGCCGAAAGCGTGCGAAATGTGGCGATGTCCCGGCTCTGCCTCTTCATAATCCTCGAGCCATTCCATAAGCTGACCGTGCTTGCCTACCTGAATCGGAGGCATCTTGCCGAGTGCTTCCGCTGCCTTAGCGGCTGTTTCGGCATCTATACCGAGAAGTTTTTCGGTTTCAATATAAAACTTGAGAAGTCCGCTGACAATTTCAACGTCCATAGTCGGAGACATACACATACATACGGGTTTACCGTCAGCACCGATATAATCGTTTTCGGGAGAAGCCGAGGGGCCCGTGAGAAGTCTGCCGTGCTCATCCTCAACCATATAGTCGAGGAAAAACTCTACGCAAGCCTTGATATACTCATACGCAGTATCCTTGAGATAGCTGAGATCATTAGTGTAGAGATAGTGCTCCCACATATGGAAAGCGAGCCACGCACCGCCCATCGGCCAGAGACCCCACACACCGTCCGCAGGACCGTTGAAGCCGTATATATCGCTCAGATGGTGTGTAACGGTACCTTTGCAGCCGTAGTAATCCTCTGCTGCTTTTCTGCCGCCGACAAGAAGATTGGTGTTCATATAATCAAACAAAGCCTGAGTACACTCGGAAATATTAGCCTGCTCAGCATGCCAGTAATTCATCTGCAGGTTGATGTTTGTATGGTAGTCGGCATTCCAGGAGTTCTGTATACGCTCTGCCCATACGCCTTGCAGGTTAGCGGGAAGCGAACCCGGACGGCTTGAGCTGACAAGAAGATACTTGCCGAACTGCCAATAAAGTGACATAAGACCGAAATCGGTTGCCTTCTTGTCTTTCTTGAGCCTCTCAAGTCTGGCGCTGACAGGCATTGATTCAAGCTCTTCATCACCTGTAAAGCTGATGTCTGAACGGTTCATAATAGCCGAAAAGCTCTCGATATGTGCTTTTTTGAGTTCATCATAACCGGGAGCGTCTGCGAGCTTTGCGTTACATACGTCAATGTAATTATCAGCAATATTGTCTGTGACGATGCTGACGTAGATAACCGCCTCGTTTGCAGATTCCACGCGGAGCTTGCCGTCATCAGAAGTAAGCACACCGTCTGTTATGACTTTTGTACCGACGGCAAAGCCGTGAGTGCCGTTTGCCGTGCCGCACACAACGGTAAGCGTGTTATTCTCCGTCATATAGCTCTTTGTGAAATCACGCTCAAAGCTGAGTGTAAACGACGTAGGTGCTGAAAAGCTGAACTTTGCAGCAATGAGCTTTTCTTCGTAAGAAGCAAAACACTCCTCAACGGTTTCAACGTCTTTTTTGGTATACTTT
>JAZRRT010000212.1:0-8947 GCA_045650985.1 Acutalibacteraceae bacterium
AAGTCCGATGCAGGTGATGAGTTCTACGCACAGGATGGCGGACAGGCTATGCTTTCCGTTCCCTTCGGCAATGAGCAGAACGGCACATCCTTCAACAATGCACACGTCAACACATGGTTTGTTGATTACGGCAACGGCAGAGTCGGCGGCACAAGCGAATATGAGTCGATAATCAGCAAAATTGATTCTCTCGGCGGCCTTTCCGTTATCAATCACCCCGGTGAGTATACAAACGCACGTGACGAAATTTATACAGCTGACGCATACAACGTAGACGACGGCTATAAGTATCAGATTAATAAGTTTGAGAACCTTCTTCTCAAGTACGATACCTGCATCGGTATCGATATCAACAGCAAGGGTGACAGCAGAACACGTTTTGACAGAAAGCTTTGGGATATTATGCTCGCTGACCTTATCCCTCACGGCAGAAGCGTGTTTGCTATTGCAACATCCGATGCTCACAACCTTAACATTGTTGATTCAGGTTATACAATGCATTATCTCGAGTCACTCACTTCTGCTAACCTCAAGAAGAATATGGAAGAAGGCGCTTTCTTCCCTGCAAGTAAGTATGTCGGCAACTATGATGAGCTTGTAACTCTCCGCAATGAGCTTAAAGCAATCGGCGGCGAAGAGGAAATGGCTCTTGCAACTGAGCTTGACGCTATCATTGCACAGAGCGAAGCAGAAATGGCAGCAGGCGACAGCGGCAGAAAGTATGAAGCTCCCGAAGGCGCTGCAAGACCTCTTTTCACTAACGTTCAGGTTAACGAAACTGAGGATACAATCGCTCTCGAGGCTGACAATGCTCTCGTTATCCATTGGATTGCTGACGGCAAGGTTATTCACGTCGGCGATACAATCGACCTTGACGATTACTCAGACAAAATCGGCAGCTATGTCCGTGCGGAAGCATACGGCGTAGGTGGTGTCATGTATACACAGGCATTTGTTCTTGAGTATGATGGTGCACCCGAGGCTGAGGAAAGAGATTTCTTCTTCGATTGGGGCGGTATTGCAAGCGCAATCTGCGACACACCCGTAAGATTCCTTCTCGGTGTTCTTCCTCTCGACGGTCTTGCATCACTCATCGGTGCAATTATGAAGCTTTTCGCATAATAAACACGCTTAACATTTAAAAACCGCCCTGTCCGACGTTTAACGGACAGGGCGATTTCAATTTGTCTGTTTACTTAATAGGTTCAAAATCTTCTGCACCGTGCTTGCACCACGGACAGATGAAATCTGGCGGAAGTTCTTCCGAATCGTGAACGTAGCCGCATATCTTGCATACGTAACCCTTTTTCTTTGTCGTTTCGGGCTTCGGCTTTATGTTTGCAAAATAGTAAGCGTAGGTAACACTGGTGTCGGTGTTGATTACCTCAGCCTGAGTTATTTGTGCTATAAACATAATGTGTGTGCCGCAGTCGATTTCTTGCTTGACTTCTGCTTCAAAAAATGCGTTACAATATTCGGTGAGGTAGGGCAAGCCTCCGTCAGTAAGCGAATATCCGCTGAAATCGCTGAATTTGTCGGTGTCTCTGCCGCTACGGAATCCGAAATGTTCAAATACCGAAAAAGGTGTGCTTGTTGTGAGTATGCTGACAGCAAATTTTTTTGTTTTGCTTATTGTTTCTGCGGTGTAGTTTGCCTTGTTGACGCACACACAGAGCTGACCGGGTGTTTCGGTTACCTGCATACAGGTGTTGATAATGCATCCGTTTGCCTTTGTGCCGTCGTTTGTGGTGAGGACAAAGAGTCCGTATGAAAGATTGTAAAGTGCTTTTTTATCTATGCCTGACATAATAATACCTCCTTTTGACAACATATTAACATATCTTTTATCCGCAGACAATATGTTTGATTTTTTTAGTGAAATAACCTGATGATTTATTATTGCCGTAACGGAATAATAATATTCCGGCTTGTCGTTACGGCAAGAAGTTTGCTTTTTACAGCAGTCTATTTTTATTTTAGAACACTTTTCTATATACATACGCGCGCGTTTGTGGTATAATGATTCAAACTGTTAACAAAGGCGGTGTTTTTGTGAGACTGCTTCTTGCTGAAGATGAAAGAGAGTTGTCAAATGCAATAGCGGCAATTCTTAAACATAACAACTATTCCGTCGATGCCGTGTACGACGGCAGGGCGGCTCTCGATTGGGCTATGACCGGTAATTATGACGGCATACTTCTCGATCTTATGATGCCGGAAATGAACGGTCTTGACGTGTTGCGTGAGCTACGCTTCAACGGTATTGAAACACCTGTAATTATTCTTACCGCCAAAGCTGAAGTTGAAGACAGAATAATAGGTCTTGATGCCGGTGCGGACGATTATCTGCCCAAGCCTTTTGCAATGGGTGAGCTTCTTGCTCGAGTTCGTGCAATGACTCGCCGCGTGGTAGGCTATACCCCGAACGTTCTTAGCATCGGCAACGTTGTGCTTAACCGTGAAACGTATGAGCTCAGCTGCGGTAATGAAAGCATCAGACTGGCAGGTAAGGAATACCAGATGATAGAGATGCTTATAAAAAACTCAAACAGGCTCATTTCCGTTGATCAGTTTATGGAACGCATCTGGGGTTACGATTCGGAAACGGAAAACAGTGTTGTCTGGGTTTATATATCAAACCTTCGAAAAAAGCTCGCTAAAATCGGTGCCGACGTGGAGATAAAAGCAACACGAAATGCGGGCTACTACATCGAAGACAAAAGAGGCGGCAACGAATGATAAAACAGCTGCGCCGCAGGTTTGTTGTTGCAATTATGTCATCTGCACTTGCTTTGCTTGTCAGTGTTCTTGTTACAATAAATCTGCTGGTTATATTTCTTGTTGACAATTCAACAACGTATACGCTTGAGGGTATAGCCCGAAACGACGGTGTCGCAATTGACGTTTCATCCGATTACCGTACAAATGTGCTCAACTATTTTAATCCTCTTTATGATGCCAACTTGCTTGGCTCCGAGGTTTCTTACACGTCGAGGTTTTTTTATGTCAGATTTACCGATAGCGGCAGGGTTGTTACAGTTAATACGGACAATGCTTCAACAGTAACCGGTGAAAAAGCAAAGGAGCTTGCCGATATAGCTTTGGGAAAAGAGAAAACCAAAGGCTACGTCAAGGGTTCTTATAAATTCCTGGTCAATGAATCAGAATATAACGGCACTACCGTTTATTTTACGGATGTAACAGAAATGTATATATCCGTTGGTCTTATGGTTACGGTTTCTGTAATCATCGGTACTGTCGGTTGGTTTGCTCTGCTTGTGATTGTTATACTTGTGTCCAAGCGTGCCGTGCGACCTATCATTGAAAATACGGCAAGACAAAAGCAGTTTATAACCGATGCGGGTCATGAACTTAAAACGCCTATTGCAATTATCTCCGCCAATACTGAGGTAATGGAGATGATGTACGGCGAGAATGAGTGGCTGACTTCAATTCATCATCAGACGGATCGGCTTTCATCGCTTATAAAGAATCTGCTCGTTCTTTCAAAAGCAGAAGAAAAGTCCCAAAAAGAGAGCTTTTCCGACGTTCCCATAAGTGATATTGTTTCGGCTACCGTTGCATCGTTTTCTGCAGTTGCCCAACGGTCACAAAAGCGTCTTTACGCCGAGGTGCAGCCTGCGCTTAACGTGTGGGGCAACGAAAAATCGATAGCAGAGCTTGCAAATATTCTGCTTGACAACGCAGTAAAATATGCCCCCGAAGGTTCTAAAATTGAGCTTAATCTTTTCCGCAAGGGCAGACAGGTTATCCTCATAACCTCCAATGATCTCGGTAAGGATGTCGAAGTTGATACGGACAGACTTTTTGACAGATTTTACAGGTCTGAACAATCGCGTTCACGACAGACGGGCGGTTACGGAATAGGCCTTTCGATTGCAGGCGCAATTGCAAAATCACATAAAGCTTCAATAAGTGCACAGACTTCAAACGGAAAAATAACATTTACAGTTACATTCAAACTGTTAGAAAACTGATAGGAGAATAAATATGAACAAACTCTGGTACAAAAAACAGGCAGGTCTCTGGAATGAAGCACTTCCCATCGGTAACGGTCACACAGGTGTAATGATTTTCGGCGGACGCAAGAATGAAACCCTCTGCTTTAATGACGTTACGCTTTGGTCAGGCTATCCTCAGGATCAGAACAATCCCAAGAGTCTTGAAAGACTTGCAAAGGTTCGCGAACTTATTTTTGCAGGCAAGCAGGATGAAGCTCACGATATAGTTGAAAACGAAATGGACGGCGGTTACAGCGAGGCTTATATGCCTCTGGGTGACCTTAAAATAAAGTTCGGTACAAAGTGTACAAGAGGTTACAGACGAGAGCTTGATATCGACAATGCAGTACATACCGTATCAATGAACGGTGAAGTCCGTACAGCTTTTGCATCAAATCCCGACGACGTTGTCGTTTACAGAATGAAGGCAGACAAAGCTACCGATGTAATGCTCGAGGTGAAATCAAAGCTGAAGGCAACAGGCTTTGTTAAGGACGGTGTGCTCTGCCTTGCTGGTAATGCGCCCGACGTTGCTATGCCCAGTTACCTCGGCAAAATTCCCAATGCCGTTATGTACGATCAGGGTAAGGCTATGGCTTTCTGTCTTGCTGTCAAGGTTGTTACAGACGGTGAGGTAAGTGACAACGGCAAAAAAATTACTGTAAAAAAGGCAAAGAACATTACAATTTACGCAACTACAAAAACAGGATTCCTCGGCTACGATAAGATGCCTGAAACAGACAAAGAGAAGGTTGTTGCACAGTGTGTTGAAGCACTCAATGCAACAAAAACCGATTATGATGAGCTTCTCAGCCGCCATATTGCAGACTATAAGTCTGTTTTCGACAGGCAGACATTCTCAATCGGCGGCAGCAGCGAGGCTGCAACGGTCGAGTTGCTTAAAACCGCAAAAAAAGGCAAGCCTGACCCGAAGCTTGTTGAGCTGTTCTACAATTTCGGTAAGTACCTTATGATTGCAGGCAGCCGTAAAGGCGGTCAGCCTCTTAATCTTCAGGGTATATGGAATGCGAGAGTACGTCCGCCGTGGAGCAGTAACTATACCGTTAATATCAACACGGAAATGAACTACTGGCCCGCAACGTCAAGCAATATGGCGGAGTGTGCTGAGCCGCTTGTTAATATGGTTTATGAGCTTATGCAGCAGGGCAGGGAGACTGCAAAGGTCAACTACGGTTGTAAGGGCGCTTGCTGTAACCATAACTCTGACCTTTGGCGTAAAACCTCACCCGTACAGGGCGGTCCGTGCTTTATGTATGCGCCTCTCTGCGGCGCATGGCTTGTAAATGAGGTTTATACACATTACAAAAACGGCGGTCTTGATGAGTATAAGGATAAGATTTTCTATTCTGTCAAGGCTTCTGCCGAGTTTATCAACGATTATCTTGTAGAGCATAGCGGTGAGTATGTTATAGCTCCCTCAACTTCACCCGAAAATGAGTATAAGTATAACGGCAGAGCAATTGCAGTTGACTATGCCTGTGCGTTTGATATGGCTGTTGCCAAGGCAGGTATGCTTGCATATCTCGACTTTGAGTCAGAGGGTGAGCTTGCCGAGCAGATTAAGGAAAAGCTCGCAAAACTCCGTCCCAACAAGCGTGACAGCTACGGTATTATGGAATGGTCTGAGGAGCGTGAGCTTCACGAGCCCGGTCACAGACATTTCTCTCCGCTTTACGGTCTGTATCCTTCAAACACCATCAAGTACTATGAGAATGAAACAGAGCGTGAGTGGGTGCGTGAGCTTTACCACTTCCGCAAGAAGAATTGGGAGCGCTATATCGGTTGGTCAGCAGCGTGGGCAATCTGCCTTGCAGGCACACTTCACGAGCCGGAAACAGCTCAGGAGATTATTGCAAATATGCTCACATATTCCGTATTCTCCAATCTTTTCGATACTCATCCGCCCTTCCTCTTCCAGATTGACGGTAACTTCGGCTTTGTTGCAGGTGTCAATTCACTTCTCCTTTACAGTGAAAACGGCAAAGCAGAGCTTCTTCCCGCTCTTCCGCCCGAGTGGAAAAACGGCGAAATCAACAATATCGTAACAGGCGGCGTACAGCTTTCTTTCAAGTGGGAAAACGGTAAGGTTATATCGGTTTCAGCAGATAAACCCATCACTGTTATGAACCTCAACCTCGCAGAAAACTGCAACATCGGCACAAACGTAACAGTAGAATAAAAATAAAAAGCAGAGTTGACGTAAAAATCAACTCTGCTATTTTTATCTAATGTTGAACAGTTTATAAGCGTTTTCTCTTGCTTTGTCTATAACTTCCTGAGCCGTAATTCCACGCAGTTCTGCGATTTTCTCCGCCGTGTGAATTATCAGCGCTGAGTTGTTTCGCTTGCCTCTGAAGGGCACGGGAGTCATATAAGGGCAGTCTGTTTCGAGTAAAAGTCTGTCGAAGTCAATGCTTGCTGCAACCTCGGCGGGCTTTTTTGCGTTTTTGAATGTTACGCTGCCGCCAAGACCGATATAAAAGCCTATGTCAGTCAGTTGTTTTGCCGTTTCAATGCTTCCCGAGAAGCAGTGCATAACACCTCTGGGTTTATGCTTTAACAGCATCTCAACGCAGTCCTGATGAGCTTCTCTGTCGTGCACTATTACGGGCAAATCAAGCTTTTTTGCGAGCAATATCTGCTTCTCGAAATACTCAATCTGCATTTCCTTTGGAGTGTAATCGTAGTGATAATCAAGTCCGATTTCGCCGATTGCAACTACATTTTCGTGCTTGGCAAGCTCTTCGATTTTCTGCAGCGCATCTTCGCTTTCTTCTGCCGCATTCTGCGGATGAATACCGACCGCCGCATAAATCTGCGGATACTTTTCTGCGTAAGCGATACTCGTTTTACTGCTCTTTACCGTACAGCCGCAGTTTATTATCCCGCTCACGTCTGATGCGAGCATTTCATCGAGCAACTCAAATCTGTCCTCGTCAAAACACTCGTCATCATAGTGCGCGTGTGTGTCGAATATACCTTTATACATCATCTGATTTTTGTGCCGGGCTCAAGGTAATCAACAAATACTACCTTTACGTCGTCTTCGCCGCCCGCGAGAATCATACCTCTGCTCTCAACACCGCAGAGTGTTGCAGGCTTAAGGTTTGCAACAACTATTACGTTGTGGCCGATAAGCTCTTCGGGCTTATAGTAGAGTGCTATACCGCTTGCAACGGTGCGCGGTGTGCCTGTGCCGTCGTCAAGGGTAAGCTCAAGCAGTTTCTTTGCCTTCTTGACAGGCTTACAGTCAACAACCTTTGCAACTCTCAGGTCAACTTTAGCGAAGTCATCAATCGGAATTTGCGGCATTTCTTCGAATGCAGGCTTCTTTTCTTCTTCTTTAGCGGCTTTTGCAGCGTTTTCTGCTTCGATTTCTGCAAGCAGTTTTTCTGCATCAATTCTGCCGAAGAGGGGAGCGGATTCGCCCATTACAGTACCTGCAGGTGTTGCACCGAATTCGTTAAGACTTTCGTATGTGTCGATGTTGCAACCAATCTGTGCAAAAATCTTTTCTGCGGTTTCAGGCATATAAGGCTTGAGCTGTACTGCAATAAAGCGTATGCTTTCGATAAGGTTATACATTACCGTGCCGAGACGCTCTTTCTTTTCTTCGTCCTTTGCAAGTGCCCAGGGCATTGTTTCGTCAATATATTTGTTGGAGCGCTTTGCAACTGCCATTACCTCGTTAACAGCGTCCGCAATGCAGAAGCTGTCCATCTTTGCGGCGCATTTGCCGACGGATTCGAGTGCAACAGCCTTCAGCTCATCATCAAGTGCTTCGGGGGCAGTGGGAGCGGGAAGCACACCGTCAAAATATTTCTTAACCATAGCAACACAGCGGTTTACAAGGTTGCCGAGTGTGTTTGCAAGGTCGGAGTTGTAACGCTCAATAAGTGTCTCGTATGTCAGTGAACCGTCCTGTGCGTGAGGCATTTCGGCAAGAAGATAGTATCTTACTGCGTCTACACCAAAGCGGTCTGCAAGGTCATCGGCGTAGATAACGTTGCCTCTGGACTTGCTCATCTTGTCTGCGCCGACCATCAGCCACGGGTGACCGTAAACCTGCTTGGGAAGCGGCTCGCCGAGCGCCATAAGCATAATCGGCCAGTAGATTGTGTGGAAACGTACAATATCCTTACCGATGATGTGTACGTCAGCAGGCCAGTACTTTTTGTAAAGGTCACCGCTGCCGTCGGGGTCGTAGCCGAGACCGGTGATATAGTTTGAAAGCGCATCAATCCATACATAAATGACGTGCTTGTCGTCAAACGTTACGGGCACGCCCCACTTGAAGGTTGAACGTGAAACGCACAGGTCCTGAAGACCGGGCTTGATGAAGTTGTTGAGCATTTCCTTCTTTCTGCTTTCGGGATAAATGAAGTTGGGATTCTGCTCGATGTAATCTTCAAGCTGTTTCTGATATTTAGAAAGGCGGAGGAAGTAGGTCTCCTCTTTCTCTTTGCGAACTTCTCTGCCGCAGTCGGGGCACTTGCCGTCAACAAGCTGGCTGTCTGTGAAAAAGCTTTCGCAGGGTACGCAGTACCAACCTTCGTATACGCTCTTGTATATGTCATCCTGGTCGTACAGTTTCTTGAAAATCTTCTGTACGCACTTCTCGTGGTAATCGTCCGTAGTGCGGATGAATTTGTCGTATGTTGTGTTGAGTCTGTCGCAGATGTCTTTGATTTCGCCTGCAACCTTATCAACGTACTCCTTGGGGGAGATGCCTGCATCCTTTGCGTATTCCTCTATCTTCTGGCCGTGTTCGTCCGTACCTGTCTGGAAGAATACGTCGTAGCCCTGCATTCGCTTGAAACGGGCAATAGCATCGGTCAGTACGATTTCGTATGAGTTGCCGATGTGCGGCTTGCGCGATGTGTAAGCAATCGCGGGCGTGATAT
>JAZRRT010000213.1:0-4952 GCA_045650985.1 Acutalibacteraceae bacterium
GTCGGAGTTAACAATCATAGCCTCTGTGTCGGGAGCATATTCCTTACCGACCTTGTTGTCTACGGGAATAAGGAAGTTAACACCCTTTTCCTTAGCCTTTGCCATCATCTCGCCTGCAAGCTCAACCTTGTCAGCCTCGAGAAGTGATGTGCCGATGTTGTGGCCAAGGTACTTCATGAATGTGTATGCCATACCACCGCCTACGATAAGTGTGTCAACTTTGTCGAGGAGGTTTGTGATAACGCCGATTTTGTCGGAAACCTTAGCGCCGCCGAGGATTGCAACGAAGGGACGCTGCGGATTCTCAAGAGCACCGCCGATGAAAGCGATTTCCTTCTGGATGAGGTAGCCGCAGACAGCAGGAATGTAGTCTGCTACACCTGTTGTGGAGGAGTGAGCTCTGTGAGCGGAACCGAAAGCATCGTTGACAAAGATGTCAGCAAGAGAAGCGAATGCTTTGCTGAGCTCGGGATCGTTCTTTGTTTCACCCTTCTCGTAACGTACGTTCTCAAGGAGCATAACGTCACCGTCATTGAGGGAAGCTGCAAGTGCCTGTGCGCTCTCGCCGACAACGTCTGTTGCCATCTTTACTTCTTTGCCGAGGAGCTCGGAAAGACGTGCTGCTACGGGAGCAAGAGAAAACTCGGGAACAACTTCACCCTTCGGTCTGCCGAGGTGAGAGCAAAGGATAACCTTTGCGTTGTTGTCAAGGAGATACTTGATTGTGGGAAGAGAGGATACGATTCTCTTGTCGCTTGTGATAACGCCGTCCTTAAGCGGAACGTTGAAATCGCAACGGACGAGAACTCTTTTGCCGCTGACCTGAATGTCTTCAACGGTCTTCTTGTTAAGTGCACTGCTCATTTTACTGGACATCCTTTCTGGTGTATATATTTGCTTATTTGTTGATGAACTTTGGGGCGAAAGTTTCGCCTGTAATATTCTATACCAACTTGGAATTATTTTCAACAGATAATTGTTGCAGTTTTTTGTGTGATAACCGCGGCTTTTTGTGGATTTTGCCAAGATTTATGCTTAACTGAAATAATTCCTTGACATTAGTAAAAACGAGTGCATATAATAGTTCGTATATAAATTGTCCCATTATCAGGAGGTATATTCAATGGCAAGAGTTTATAATTTTTCGGCAGGCCCGTCAATGCTGCCGGAATCTGTTCTCAACAGAGCTGCAGCAGAAATGCTTGACTACAAGGGCAGCGGTCAGTCCGTAATGGAAATGTCCCATCGCTCAAAAGTTTTCATGGAAATCGCAGCAGAAACAGAATCTCTTTTCCGTGAGGTTCTCGGTGTACCGGATAACTACAAAGTCCTCTTCCTCCAGGGCGGTGCATCAACTCAGTTCGCAGCAATTCCCCTCAACTTTATGAACGGCAACAAGAAGGCTGACTACGTTCTTACAGGTCAGTTTTCAACCAAGGCATACAAAGAGGCTTGCAAGTACGGTGACTGCCGTGTAGTTGCAAGCTCAAAAGAGGATACTTTCTCATATATCCCCAAGCTCGAAAAGTCCGATTTTGATCCCGAGGCAGACTACGTATACGTTTGCTTCAACAATACTATTTTCGGCACAACTTACAAGTATATTCCAGACACAGGTGACGTTCCGCTCTTTGCTGACGTTTCATCCTGCTTCCTCTCTGAGCCGATGGATGTTACAAAATTCGGTCTCATTTACGGCGGAGCACAGAAGAACATCGGTCCCGCAGGTCTTACGGTTGTTATCGTACGTGAGGATCTCCTCGGCAATGCGCGCGACATCACACCCTCGATGCTCAACTACAAAGAGATGGCAGATAACGACTCGATGTATAACACACCTCCCTGCTACTCAATCTACGTCTGTAAGCTTGTTCTCGAGTGGATCAAGAGCATCGGCGGTCTTGAGGCAATGAAGGAACGCAACGAGGTTAAGGCAAAGCTTCTTTACGATTTCCTTGATTCAAGCAAGCTCTTCAAGAACGGTGTCAACAAAGAGGACCGTTCGATGATGAACGTAACTTTCGTTACAGGCAGCGAAGAACTTGATGCAAAGTTTGTTAAGGAGGCAACGGCAGCAGGTCTTGTAAACCTTAAGGGTCACCGCTCTGTCGGCGGTATGCGTGCTTCCATCTACAATGCAATGCCTTATGAAGGTGTTGAGAAGCTTGTAGAGTTTATGGCAGAATTTGAGAAGAACAATTCATAAAGGGTGATTAAAATGTTTAATATTCTTACTCTGAACAAAATTGCAAGCTGCGGAACTGACAGACTCGGTGATAACTACAAGGTTGCCGATGATATTCAGTCTCCTGATGCGATAATGGTTCGCTCCGCGGCAATGCACGATATGGAATTTGATGCTGCAACTGTTGCTGTTGCTCGTGCAGGCGCAGGTGTCAACAACATTCCGCTTGATAAGTGCACTGAAAAGGGTATCGTTGTTTTCAACACTCCCGGTGCAAACGCAAACGCAGTCAAGGAGCTTGTTCTCTGCGGTCTTTTCCTCTCTTCAAGAAGAATACCTGCAGCTATTGACTGGTGCAAGACTCTCAAGGGTGAGGGTGCAAACGTATCCAAGCTCGTAGAAAAAGGCAAGTCACAGTTTGTCGGTCCCGAAATTATGGGCAAGACACTCGGTGTCGTCGGTCTTGGTGCAATCGGTGCAAAGGTTGCAAATGCGGCGGTTGCTCTCGGTATGGATGTTATCGGCTATGATGCATTCCTCAGTGATGCCGCTGCAGCAGCTCTCGCTTCCGAGGTCAAGATTGCTTCAAGTCTTGATGAGGTTTATGCAGCATCCGACTATATTTCTCTTCACCTTCCCTGCAATGACAGCACAAGAGGCATGATTAATGCTGACACGTTTGCAAAGATGAAGGACAGCGTGCGTATCCTCAACTTTGCTCGCGGCGAGCTTGTTGACAATGCTTGCGTTATCGAGGCTCTTGCAAGCGGTAAGTGCGCAGCATACGTTACGGATTTCCCGACAGATGAGCAGATTGGTGTTGAAGGTGTTGTTGCTATGCCTCACCTTGGCGCTTCTACTCCTGAGTCTGAGGATAACTGTGCGGTTATGGCAGCGGACGAAATCAAGGCATACCTCGAAAAGGGTGAAATTGTCAACTCCGTCAACGTTCCTGCAATGCGTCTTGCAGCTCCCGCAGGCAAGAGAGTTTGCGTAATCCACGCAGAGTCTGCATTTGCTGACGTTGTTGCCGCTATGGAAGGCAGCACCGCTAACGTAAATACTGCTTCACGTAAGGGCGTTTCTTATACAGTAGCAGATATGACAGACGACTGTGCAGATAAGCTCGGTGCTGTTGAAGGTGTATACAGAGTCAGAGTTATCGGCTGATAAGCAGTAATACACAAATAATTAAGCTCACTATCTTTGCGGATAGTGAGCTTTTTTTATACTATTTCCAATGAGTTTTCAGTTTCTTTGATTTCAAAAAATTCGGGCCTTTCATCAGGCTGTCCGTTAGGTCTGTGAAGTGACAACATAAGCTTGTCATCAAGACTTCTGAATATCATTCCATGTCCGCCGTCTTTATCAAAAAGTGTGGGCAGATGTGACCACTTGCCGCTGATTTTGCCGTTGTCGGATGCCGCAACGCACTGCGCATAGCCATTGACAAATGTTGACCATATCATCAGCAGCTTACCGTCTGCTTTTCTGTATATAAACGGTCCGTCGGTTATGTAGTGTTCGTTTTCGTCTTGTGTTTTGCCGCAGAATGAGCTTGCCTTAAAAATCTCAATCGGTTCCGTTACGGCTTCTTTCAGGTCGGGTGAAAGCTGCATATAGTTTATTGTACCGTCCAGAATCTGCGTGTGCTCGTGGCAGAATACACAGTAGGGTACACCGTCCTCAATATAGAGTGTGCCGTCAAGGCATTCCCAGCTTTCGGGAGTGATTGCTTTGCCCGTAAGCGGTACAAATTCACCCTCGGGTTTGTCACTTACAAGTATATACGTGCCTCTGAGCCCATCGGGCTTCATAAATGTTGCGAGCATATAATACTTGTCGCCGAATTTATGCACCTCGGGTGCCCAGTTAGCCTGTTTGTTGAGGTCAAATTTTACACTGTCGAAAACAGGTATCGGGTCTGACCAGTTTTCGAGGTCGGTTCCTATGTAAACGTCAACACCGCCTACACACTGTCCGAAATTTGCACCTCTTGTGCCGTACATATAATATTTGTTGTTGTGTATAAGTATGAACGGGTCTCGGATATGAATATCTTTGTTTTTCATTTTCAGTTCTCCTTGGTGAGCCATTCGTGTTCGGGTGCGTAGAAGCGCGTTGTTTTGTACCACGGGTCGTTTTCAAGGTGACGAATCATCCAGACGTAGCACATTTCATATCCCGGCGCAACAACCTGCTGGTGGTCGTTGCCGTCGGTGATAAACGAAGCAGAACCGTGAGTGCTCTTGAAAACGTTGTCGCCGATAAAGCAAGCACCGAATCCCTGCGGCTTGTCAAACTGGTAATAGTATACCTCAGGCTGCGGATGATGGTGCGGGGGATAGCTTGACCATTTGCCGGGTTGGTTGAAAACTTCACCGAGTACCATATTGGAGTAGGGTGCGTTGTCATAATCAAAAAGTGTAGAGCAGATTCTGTGTCCCGTACCGCCCCACTGACCTTTTCCGAATTCCTGATAAAGACACATATCCGGAGTGTAGAAAACAGGCTCAAAATCACGCTCGTTGTCAGTCTGCTGTACAAGTATTTCAGTTCCTTCTGCCGCAGTGATGCTTACCTTTGTGTTTCTTGGCACGTGCAGGCAGTAGGGCTTCTTCTCAAACGGATCACGGCGTATCATTTTTTCGGTGCTGCCGTTCCACGAGATTTCGGCATTGCCACGCTGAATAAGAAATGCGGTTTCGCATTCTTCGTCGTACACTTCAAATGTTTCGTTTTCTTTGAATCTTTTTACACGTATTGT
>JAZRRT010000214.1:0-6223 GCA_045650985.1 Acutalibacteraceae bacterium
AAGGTCATATTCGGCGTTTGTGTAGATGCCGGGCATCTCTGCTGTTTCGCCGCCTACAAGAGCACAACCTGCCTGTACACAGCCGTCAGCAACACCGCTTACGATTGCAGCAACTTTTTCGGGGATGTTCTTTGCAACTGAAATGTAATCGAGGAAGAAGAGGGGCTTTGCGCCTGAGCAAGCAACGTCGTTTGCGCACATAGCAACACAGTCGATACCGACGGTGTTGTGAATATCCATCATAAATGCAATCTTGAGCTTTGTGCCTACGCCGTCTGTACCGGAAACGAGTACGGGCTCACTGGTGCCTGTGAGGTTGGGGATGAACATACCGCCGAAGCCGCCGATTTCGTCAGCAACACCGGGGATTCTTGTACGCTCAACGTGTGCCTTCATAAGCTTGACTGCTTCGTAACCTTTTGTTACGTCAACGCCTGCTTCTTTGTAGCTGTTTGAATAACTTTCCATAGTTAAAGCTCTCCTTTATATCAAGTGATTTTTTTACTGTATTTATCTACGAAGTTTTCGCCTGTTACATCAACGGGGTAGTTGCCCGTAAAGCAAGCGCTGCAGAAATCAACGTTTGAGTTTTCTGCTACCTTCATCATTGAATCCAAGCTGAGATAGCCGAGCGAATCTGCACCGAGGAAACGGCAGATTTCGTCAATATCAAGCTTGCAGGCAATGAGCTTGTCCTTTGAGCTGATATCTGTGCCGAAGTAGCATGGATTTATGAACGGGGGAGAGGATATTCTCATATGAATTTCCTTTGCACCTGCGTCTCTGAGCTTTTTGATAAGCTTTGCGCAGGTTGTACCTCTGACGATTGAGTCGTCAACAAGTACGATTCTCTTACCCTCGATTTCGTTACCGAGAGGATTGAGCTTTATCTGAACGGAGCGCTCACGCTGTTTTTGTGTTGTCTGTATGAACGTTCTGCCGATATATCTGTTTTTGATGAGTCCGAGTCCGAAGGGGATACCGGACTGATTTGCATATCCGATTGCCGCATCAATTCCCGAGTCGGGTACACCTGCAACAACGTCAGCTTCAACCGGATGCTCGATTGCGAGGAACTTGCCTGCATTGAGCCTTGAGCGGTGAACGCTTGCACCGTCGATAACTGAGTCGGGTCTTGCAAGGTAAACGTGCTCGAAAATGCACATTGCGGTTTTCTGGCCGCAGTTGTCCGTGTTGCTGTATACGGCATCGTCTGTGATGACAAGAATTTCACCGGGTTTGATATCGCGTATAAACTCGCCGCCTATGCTTTGAATTGCGCAGGATTCGGAAGCAACAACGTATGCGTCGCCGAGCTTACCGTAACACAAGGGGCGGAAACCCTTCGGGTCACGTACTGCGATGAGCTTGTGCGGAGTCATAAGGATAAATGAATAAGCACCTTCAAGTTCCTTCATAGCCTGTGAAATAGCTGTTTCAATGTTGCTTGTACCGAGTCTGTACCTTGCGATGAGATGAACAATCATCTCAGCATTGCTGTTGGTCTGGAAAACAGAACCGTTTGCCTCAAGCGTTTTTCTCAGCTTTGCCGTGCTTACAAGTGAGCCGTTGTTTGCAATTGAGATAGAGCCTTTTTCATAGCTCATAACCATAGGCTGTGAGTTGATTTCATCCTCTTCGCCCTGCGCAGAGTAACGCACGTGACCGAGCGCAACGTCACCCTTGCCGTTGACTGTGAGTGCGGCAAGCTTATCTTTGTTGAATACTTCGGGCACCGTACTGGGCTCTGTGATGCAATCAACATTACTGTCGTTTCGTACTGCGATTCCGCAGCTGACCTGACCGCGATGCTGAAGTGCGTAAAGCGCGAGGTATGTTTCCTGTACTGCGTCGTGTTCGCGGTTTCGGTTGAATATGCCGAATACGCCGCATTCTTCGTGGATAGAAGACATATTATTACCTCCCGATTGAGAAATCAGAGTGAAGCTACCTGAGCGGCAAGAGCTGCGTCCTTTTCGAGAACCTTTTCTGCCATATCTTTCTTCATCTGCTCAAGAGCCTGAGCAAGTGAAGGCTCGCTGAGTGCAAGCATCTGAACTGCGAGAATAGCAGCGTTTTCTGCGCCGTCGATTGCAACCGTAGCAACGGGAATGCCGGCAGGCATCTGTACTGTTGCGAGAAGTGCATCAAGACCGTCAAGAGTAGATGACTTAACAGGAATACCGATTACGGGGAGCGTTGTGTGTGCTGCAAGAACGCCGCCAAGGTGTGCAGCCTTGCCTGCTGCCGCGATAATTACGCCAAAGCCGTTTGCTGCTGCGTTCTTTGAAAATTCTGCCGCAGCATCGGGTGTTCTGTGTGCGGACATAACGTGTGCCTCGCACTCAACACCGAACTCTCTGAGCTTTTTGATGGCTTTGCCTACTACCGGCAGGTCGCTGTCGCTACCCATTACGATTGCTACCTTTTTCATAGCTTTTTACCTCATTTTTAAAAGATTAAGGCTGTCACACCCCTGATGGCGCAACAGCCCGTTTTTTTATAATCGACAGAATTCGGCAATGCGGCAAGGTGCGATAACGGATACAGTGTGAAAAATACGCATTGTCGCCACATCCTTCGTTCAATGATGTATATATTTTAGTTTATTTTAGCTGATTTTTCAAGACCCAAAATTATGTTTTTTTAATTTCTACATATATATGTATATATCACTCTGCAACCATTCCATTTTGGTTATTATAACCATTGAAAACAGGGAGAATTCATAATGAGAAAATTGAGCCTTTTGCTTATAACGGTACTTTTATGTGTGGTTACCGCTTCGTGTGTTCGGGTAGGTGAAGCTGACAGTACGGATTTCATCAGCGAAATGCACAGAAGGGGATACAGCTGTGCCGTTATTGAAACGGAAAGCGGCGGTATGCTTAAAGAAAGCTGCTACGTTGAAAATTTCAAACTTTCTTTGTTTTCTGACGTTAACGGTCAGCTTGTGAGAGTAAGCTTAACCTATTGCGAAAATGACAGCGCAGGTTTTGACGCTGTTGCCGCTGACGTCATCGGTGCTTTTTGCGGATATGATAGCGAGCAGATAAATGCCGTTTTTTCCGCCCTTGGTATTGGCGGAGGTTTGCCGTATGACAGCGGCGGCGTCAGACGGTGCGATACGCAGTGGTACGGTTTTTCATTCACCTGTGATGAAGTCGGTGGTACGCTTGCGGTTGAAAGCTATCGGCTCAATCCGACAAGCGCACCCGATGTTACAATTAATACGACCGTGCCTTTCGTTACTTTTGCGTCATCTGAAAAATCCTCTTCTTGAACAGCTTGCGTGCGGTGCGGGCGGCGGTGTGAAACAAACGAGTATTATGTCGTCTCCGATAACATCAACGTCACACCACGGCACACGCAAATCGTGCTCGCAGGCATAGGGGGAAAATATTCTGCCGCCTCGACATACGATAAGGTTTACTACCTGCCCGTTGCAGGCATTGATTTCAACGTCGCAGACGTGCCCGAGTCTGCAACCGTCCTTTTTGTTGATAACTTCCTTGGTTTTCAGGTTGGCAATACAGTGCTGCATTTTTTCGCCTCCTCAGGTTAATGTTTGTGCCGTTCTTTATGTAAAAACAGCACAAAAAATTATATGAAATTTCTAACAAAAAGTTGTTAAGCAGTACTTTAATTTTACAATATATTGTGCTAAACTGTCCGTAATAATAAATTCTTGAGGAGGATTTTTTTTGAATTTCTTGGTTGATAAACTCCGCGTATTTCTGCCGGAGCTTCAGAAACTGGTTTTTTCAGATTCTTTAGAAATAACCGATTTTAAGTATCTGCCCTGCGGTTATAAGCCCGTCGGAAGTATGCCGCCTGCAGTCACTGACGAATGGCAGAATTTCGGCAAGTACGATCGTTGGGGCGATGAGGTTGATTCCCATGCCTGGTTCTATAAAAAGGTTACTCTGCCTGACAGTATGAAGGGTAAAACCGTCGAGTTTTATTTTGAAACGGGCAGTTATAACAGCGAGGTTGAGCGTGATCCTCAATTCACGGTTTACGTCAACGGAAAGCTTATGAACGGTTGTGATTCCAACCACCGTTATACAATGCTTGAAGGTTGCGACGAATATGAAATTTACGTCTATGCTTACACGGGTATGAACACCTGCCGTCACAGCATTGTCAGCAATATTTTCGTAGTGGACGAGCTTTATAAACAGCTTTACTACGATCTTAAAGTTCCTTACGATACACTCTGCGTACTCCACGAAAACAGCAAGGAGTATGCCGATATTCTTATGCATATCAATACCGCACTTAATATGATTGATATGTGCGTGCCTGGTTCGGAGCAGTGCAGAGCTACTTCGCAGAAGGCTCTCGATTACCTGCGTAACGAGTTTTACGGCAAGTATTGCGGCGATCAGGACGTTAAGTGTATCTGTATAGGTCATACTCATATTGACGTTGCGTGGCTCTGGACTCTTGACCAGACAAGAGAGAAGGTAGTCCGTTCATTCTCAACCGTTGTTGCACTTATGAAGCAGTATCCAGAGTACAAGTTTATGTCCTCTCAGGCACAGCTTTATAAGTATCTCAAGGAAGAAGCTCCCGACGTTTATGAGGATGTCAGACAGCTTGTAAAAGAGGGCAGATGGGAAGTAGAAGGCGCAATGTGGGTTGAGGCAGACTGTAACCTTACAAGCGGTGAAAGCCTTGTCCGTCAGGTGCTTTTCGGCAAGCGCTACTTCAATAAAGAGTTTGGTGTAGACAGTAAAGTGCTCTGGCTGCCCGACGTATTCGGCTACTCAGCAGCACTTCCGCAGATTCTTCGTAAGAGTGGTGTCGATAAGTTTGTAACCTCCAAAATCAGCTGGAACGAAACGAATATGATGCCTTACGATACCTTTATGTGGAAGGGTATCGACTCAACAGAAATTTTCACTCACTTCCTTTCTGCACAGCGTTGTGATAAGAACAATACCGTAAACCGTAACACTACATACAATGCAATGCTCGAGCCTACTCAGGTAAAGGGCAGCTGGAACAGATATCAGCAGAAGCATATCAATAACGAGGTTATCATTACCTACGGTCACGGTGACGGTGGCGGCGGACCGACCCAGTGGCACCTTGAGCAGTTTGACAGACTTAAGCATGGTGTGCCCGGCTTACCTCAGACTACTTCTGAGTTTGCAGGTGATTTCCTCGAGCGAGTCAAACAGCGCACCGAGAACAATCCCAAACTTCCTCGTTGGGTAGGTGAGCTTTACCTTGAGTTCCACAGAGGTACATATACTTCCAATGCTTGTAACAAGCGTTACAACAGAAAAAGCGAATTTCTCTACCAGAATATAGAGCTTTTCAGTGAGATTAACCGTCTCTATAACAAGAAGGCATATCCGCAGGAGAAAATCAACGAGGGTTGGGAGTGCATACTTCTCAACCAGTTCCACGATATTATTCCCGGTTCATCAATCTATCAGGTGTATGAGGAGAGTACAAGACAGTACGAGGCTATCGGCGCAATGGGCAGAGGATTGTTGACTGATGCTCAGAGCGATATTGCCGCAAATATCGGCACCGAGGGCGGTATAGCTGTTTTCAATCCGCTTTCATTTACAAACAGCGGTGTTGTTGACGTTGATGGCGAAAAAATTTACGTCAAGGATATTCCCGCAAAGGGTTGGAAGGTTGTAAAGGGCAACGAGAGCAAGGGTACAGTTGAAGTATCCGACAAGAAGCTCGAAAACGAATTCTTTACAGTTGAGTTTGCCGACGATTATACAATCAGCCGTATCTACGACAAGCGTGTCGGCAGAGAGGTGCTCAAAGCAGGTGAGCGTGCAAACGTTATCGAGGCTTATGGGGATTTCCCGAGAGAGTACGATGCTTGGGAAATTTCCGTATACTATAAAGAAAAGCGTTGGGAAATCAGCGATGTGAGCGCTGTTGAAATGCTTGATGAAGGTGTACGTAAGGGTATCAAGGTTACCCGTAAGTTTTTTGATTCCGTAATCGAGCAGAAAATCTGGCTCTATGCCGATATGGATAAGATTGATTTTGACACAACTGCCGATTGGCATCAGGAGCATATCCTTGTCAAGGCTGCATTCCCCGTCGAAATCAACGCGGATAAGGCTACATACGAAATCCAGTTCGGTAACGTTGAGCGCCCCACACACGGAAACACAAGCTGGGATGCCGCAAAGTTCGAGGTCTGTGCTCACAAGTATGCCGATATTTCCGAGTGTGATTA
>JAZRRT010000215.1:0-15069 GCA_045650985.1 Acutalibacteraceae bacterium
GAAGAGTACGAAGAAGTCGAAGACGAGGAAGAGTACGAAGAAGTCGAAGACGAGGAAGAGTACGAAGAAGTCGAAGACGAAGAAGAATACGAAGAGGTCGAAGACGAGGAAGAGTACGAAGAAGTCGAAGACGAAGAAGAGTACGAAGAAGTTGAAGCCGAAGAAGCAGAAGATGATTTGATGGGCTTCAGTTTTGCGGAAGAACTTGCTGACGGCGAGGAGTTCACCAACTTCACAATCGAAGGTTTTGACTCAATAGAAAACAGTAACGTTTCCAAGACCGGTACAGTTTATGAGGTTGTTGACGATATCGACGAAGATGACGATGCTGATGACAGCGATGCAGAGTCATTCTTCAGAGGATTTTTTAAGAAAAAATAACGGAGGAAAGTAAATGACACCTGTAATCTGTTGCGTGATTGTAGCGCTGATAGCTGTTGTAGATCAGCTTATCAAGCGTGCCGTGTTGGGCTCTTCGCTCGTCGGCGGAGAAAACATAACGGTAATCCCCGAGTTCCTTGAGCTTGATTACGTTAAAAATACAGGTGCGGCGTTCAGTCTTTTTGAGGGTAAGACGCAAATTCTTTCCGTATTTTCCGCGGTTGTTCTGATTGGCGGAATATATCTGTTATTTGCCCGCAAAATTAAATCCAAGGTAATGCTCACAAGCGTTGTGATGATTATGGGCGGTGGACTCGGCAATCTTATTGACAGAATCGTTTACCATTACGTTGTGGATTATATTAAGGTTCTGTTTATAGATTTCCCTGTTTTCAATTTTGCAGACTGTTTTGTTACGGTAGGCGAATTTATTCTTATCGGCTATCTTATCTGGGATATTTTCAAGGACTTTCAAAAGAGCAAAGCCAAGAAGGATAAGGTAATTGACAATGAGTGATAAACGTGTTCTCAGCTTTTTAGTTGAATCCGTTGATGAGGGTGAGCGGCTCGATAAGGTGATTTGCTCGTTTGCGCCCGAATTGTCAAGGAGCTTTGTCCAGAAGGTCTTTGATGACGGCGGAGTTACCGTTAACGGAAAACCGAAAAAGAAAAGCTATCAGGTTACGGCGGGTGACAGTGTGCTTGTTCTCGCTCCTGAGCTTCGCGAGTTGGAGGCTCAGCCTCAGGATATTCCTCTTGATATACGCTATGAGGATGAAAGCCTTCTCGTTGTCAATAAGCCGCGCGGTATGGTTGTTCATCCTGCTCCGGGCAATCCGGACGGTACGCTTGTCAACGCTTTGCTTCACCACTGCAAGGGCAGTCTTTCGGGCATAAACGGTGTTATCCGCCCGGGCATTGTCCACAGGATAGATAAAAATACAAGCGGTTTGCTGATTGTTGCAAAAACCGATGAGGCTCACGTCAGCCTTGCGGCGCAGATTCAGGCCCACAGCTTTACAAGGGAGTACCGTGCTGTTGTTCACGGGCGATTCAAGGAGCTGAGCGGCACGGTTGATGCTCCGATAGGGCGCAATCCGAACGATCGTAAAAAAATGTGTGTTACTGCCGCTCATTCCCGTAATGCGGTGTCACACTATGAGGTTATTGAAACCTATAAAAACTTTTCTTTCATCAAGGTAAAACTTGAAACCGGACGTACTCATCAGATAAGAGTTCATATGGCTCATATCGGTCATCCTGTGGCGGGTGATGATGTTTACGGTCCTAAAAACGGTGTTTCAATGGACGGTCAGTGCCTTCACGCAGGTCTGATAGGCTTTGAACATCCGAGGGACGGAAGATATGTTGAAATTTCTTCCGAGCTTCCCGAATATTTTACGCGCTTTCTTGAGAAAGTGTCGTCACAGTAAGGCTTTAATTATTGGTTACAATAAATTTAAAAATTATATTTCGGAGGTGACTGTTTTGGACGCAACAGCGAAAAAGCAGTTAAAAATCAAGGCAAACAAGGTAAGACACGGTATTATTGAAGGCGTTTACAACGCAAAGTCCGGTCATCCCGGCGGTTCACTTTCAATTGCCGATGTTATGACCTATCTCTATTTCTCAGAGATGAACGTTGACCCCAAAAATCCTCAGTGGGAAGAGCGTGACCGTCTTGTCCTTTCAAAAGGTCATACAGCTCCTGCTCTTTATGCTGCGCTTGCTCTCAGAGGCTTTTTCCCGTTTGAGGAGCTCAAGACTCTGCGTAAGCCCGGTTCAATGCTTCAGGGACACCCCAGCATGAAGCTTACACCCGGCGTTGATATGAGCACAGGTTCACTCGGTCAGGGCATTTCCGCTGCCTGCGGTATGGCTCTTGGTGCAAAGCTAAGCGGCGCAAAGTTCAGAGTATATACCGTTCTCGGTGACGGTGAAATTCAGGAAGGTCAGGTCTGGGAGGCTGCAATGTATGCGGCTGCCAAGGGTCTTGACAATCTTGTAGCTGTTGTCGATAACAACAATCTTCAGATTGACGGTACGGTTTCCTCAGTCAATTCACCCTATCCGATTCCCGAAAAGTTCAAGGCATTCGGCTGGAACGTAATAGAAATCTGCGGTGATAATTTCGACGAGATTGATGCTGCATTCAATGCGGCAAAGAGCTTTGTCGGCAAGCCCACTGCGATTATCGCAAAAACCACCAAGGGCAAGGGCGTTTCCTTTATGGAAGACAGCTGCGACTGGCACGGTGTCGCTCCCAATCAGGAGCAGTACGAAGCAGCCATTGCAGAGCTTGATGATGAGCTTGCAAAGCTTGAGCAGATGTAAGTTCCGCTCTGTTGCACTTGACTCTTTATATTAAAAGAAAGGTAACGGCGCATTTCAGCGCTGTGTGGTGAATATTATGTCAGACGTAATTAAGACAGCGACTCGTGACGCTTACGGTAAAGCGCTCGTAGAGCTTGGTCAGAAAAACGATAAGGTAGTCGTGCTTGATGCGGACCTTGCAAAGGCAACAAAGACTATCGCTTTCAAAAAGGAATTTCCCGAAAGATTCTTTGATACAGGTATTGCTGAATGTAATATGGTCGGTGTTGCGGCAGGTCTTGCAACAACAGGCTATACCGTATTTGCAAGCTCTTTTGCAATGTTTGCGGCAGGCAGAGCTTTTGAGCAAATCAGAAACTCAGTCGGCTATACGCATCTTAACGTAAAAATCGGTGCAACTCACGCAGGTATCTCTGTCGGTGAGGACGGCGCAAGCCATCAGTGCTGTGAGGATATTGCGCTTATGCGTACAATCCCCGGTATGATTGTTATTAACCCCGCTGATGACGTAGAGGCAAGGCTTGCCGTTATGGCTGCTGCAGAAATCGACGGTCCCGTTTACCTTCGTTTCGGCAGACTTGCAACACCCAGACTTTTCGATGAAAACTATAAGTTTGAAATCGGCAAGGGTGTTGAGCTCAGAGAAGGTAACGACGTTACCATCATCGCAACGGGTCTTATGGTAAATGAGGCTCTTGTTGCCGCTGAGGCTCTTGCTGCTGATGGTATCAGTGCTCGCGTTGTAAATATGGCAACAATCAAGCCGATTGATAAGGATATCATTATCAAGGCTGCAAAGGAAACAGGTGTTATCGTAACAGCTGAGGAGCACAGCGTAATCGGCGGTCTCGGCTCTGCCGTAGCTGATGTTGTGTGTGAATCCTGCCCCGTTCCCGTGCTCCGCGTAGGCGTTGAGGATGTTTACGGTGCATCAGGTCCCGCTGTTGAGATGCTCAAAATTTACGGCCTTACAGCCGATAATATCGCAGAGAAGGCAAAGGCAGCAGTAGCTCTCAAAAAATAAGAGGAGAACTTACAATGAGTGAAGAAAGGTCCTTCAAAAAATCAACGTTCGGCGGTTTTGACCGCAAGGATGTTATTGAATATATTGAGCAGCTTATGACTCAGCTTGAGGCAGAGCGCGCTGAGAACAGACGTAAGGATGAGCGTATACTTGACCTTGAACGTAAGCTCAGGCAGTATGAGGATGCTCACGCCGCAGCAGAAGCGGAATGTCCCGAAATCGCTTCCGATTCGGATGACGTTTTGTCTCAGATTGACGCGATTCTTGTCAAATACCTCGGTAAGGAGGAATAACGTGGCTGAGTACAGAATTGATTCTTCGCTTATTGGTGAGTTGTCACCGACTCTCAGGTGCGGTGACAGAGTTTTGCTCAGCGGTACGGTTTATACCGCACGCGATGCGGCGCATAAACGTATCGTAGCCTTGCTTGAAAAGGGTGAGGTGCTTCCGTTTGAGCTTAAAGGCTCGAGTGTTTACTATGCCGGTCCGACTCCTGCTCCCCCCGGACTTCCGATAGGAAGCTGCGGTCCGACAACCTCGTCGCGTATGGATCCTTATGCGCCTCTTTTGCTCGATAAAGGTCTTGTCTGTATGATTGGCAAGGGTCCGCGTAACAGCAAGGTTGTCGATGCGATAGTCCGCAATAAAGCAGTTTACCTTTGTGCAATAGGCGGTGCAGGTGCGCTTGCTGCGCAGTGCATTACTTCGTGCGAGGTTATTGCGTTCGAAGATCTCGGCTGTGAAAGCGTCAAACGTCTTATTTTTAAGGATTTTCCGCTGATTGTCGGTATTGACTGTCAGGGCGGAAACTTGTTTTCCTGAATTTTAATAAAAATTTCAAACTCTTGTCCGATGTTGTGTCGGGCAAGAGTTCTTTTTTTGTACTAAATCGGACAGGACTTGAATATAGATTTCATAGAAACTTTTGAAGGTGAGGTAAAACAAATGGATTTGAATTTTGATAATGAACAGATTTGCTCCTGCCGTATCGTCAGGGAAGCAAAGGCTGAGCAGAATGTTGACTGTGATATGACTTTGCCCGATTATTGTCCCGATATAAAAAGCATACTGCGTTGCAGTGTTGATGCGGGCATCAATTCCGTTTCAGTTGCGGGTAACCGTGTGACAGCTCAGGGCAATGCCGTTATCCGCCTTGTCTATGTCAGCAATGATGATAAGATGTCTTGCTTTGAGCAGAATTATCCCCTGAGCAAATTTGTTGAAATGAACTCTCTGCGTCCGGATTCTCAGGCTGTTGCCACGGCAAAAACCGCCTATGTCAATTGCCGTGCCGTCAGCCCGAGAAGAGTTGATATTCACGGCTGTATAGCTGTGCTCTTTTCAGTGTGGCAGTGTGAAAAAACCGATTTTTTGAGCGGCATTAACGGTGAAGGTGTTCAGCTTAAGCTAAGCCCTCTGTCGCTTTGTAACGCCGTAGGCTGTGCGGCAAAACTGTTTGATATGAGCGAAGTTGTTCCCTTGACTGATTCGGAACTCAAGGTTGTCGGTATAGCGGATTCTTATGCCTATGCCGTGCTTGATTCGGTCAAGGCTGTCAGTAATAAAATGCTTGTCAAAGGTGAATTGATGTTGAATGTTACTCTTTGTCGCGAAGACGGCAGTATCAAAAAAATTGAACACAGTATGCCGATAAGCAGGATAATCGAGCTTGACGGTATTGATGATTCGTGTATTTGCGACGTAAGGGCAGAGGTTTCAGCGCCTGATTTGCATCTGAGGACAGATGAAACAACTGATACTCAAAGCATCGATGCGGCTGTTTGTATTCGTTTGCTTGTCTGCGGTTACCGCAAGCAGAGTTGTGCCTGTGTTGAGGATGCTTATTTGCTCAACGGCGATATAGAGATAGATAAGGTGTCACTAGTCAGCAATAATTTTGTTCAGCCTGTCGATGAAAGCTGTTTGGTTTCATTCAGTGCGGAGCTTGACGGCTGTGATGTGCAGGAAGTAATAGATTGCCGCTGCGACAGCGTGACCTGCGTGAGTACTCCGGGCGCTCAGGGTGCTGAACTGAACGGTACGGTTACCGTCAGCGTGATTTATCGCGAAAAAGATGGCAAACTTGCGTCTTTGCAGCGTCAGGGTGATTATCACTTTGTCAAATCCTGCGACGGAACGCGCGGTAAAATTTTCTGCGATGCCGATGTGTGTGCAGTTGCGGTAAGCGCAAGCGGCAAGGGTAATGACGTATCCGTTAAGGTTCAGCTCAATGTCAGGGGCAGTATTTTTGAATCTGTACCCGTTACGGTTGTCACGGATGTCAGACAGCTTGAATCCGAACCCAAGGATGATGCCGCCGCAATAACTGTCTATTTCAGCGACAGCGGAGAAAAGCTGTGGGACATTGCCAAAAAATACAACACGTCGGAGGATGCTATACGCCGCCGTAACAGCATAAAGGGCGACGTGCTTGAAAAAGAAACTATGCTGATTATTCCGCGCATCTGATTGAAGGAGGATTAACCGAAATGGAAAATAAAAGTATATACGATGATATTGCCGCGAGAACGCAGGGCGATATTTATCTCGGCGTCGTAGGTCCTGTCCGTACGGGCAAATCAACGTTTATAAAGCGCTTTATGGATGAGCTTGTTATTCCGAATATTGAAGATTCCGCAAAGCGCGAACGCGCTAATGATGAACTTCCGCAGTCTGCGGCAGGCAGAACAATAATGACAACAGAGCCTAAATTTATACCCGAAGAAGCCGTGGAGGTAACTCTCGGCGGCGGTGTTTCGATGAGAGTCAGGATGATTGATTGCGTCGGTTACATTGTGCCCGGTGCGCTCGGTTATATCGAAGATGAACAGCCGAGAATGGTCAAAACTCCTTGGTACGACAAGGAGATACCGTTCAATATGGCGGCAGAGCTTGGCACGAAGAAAGTTATTGAAGAACATTCGACCATCGGACTTGTCGTCACAACTGACGGCTCAATAGGTGAAATATCGCGCGAAGATTATCCTGAGGCGGAAAAACGTGTTATTGATGAGTTGAAAGCGCTCGGTAAGCCATTTGTTGTGCTTCTCAACAGCGTTGCACCGGAATCGGTTTCCGCTCGCAAACTTGTTGCGGAGATGACTGAATCCTATGGTGTGCCTGTTATTGCCGTAAACTGCAAGGAGCTCAGCGAAGAGCAGATTAAGGATATACTCAGGCGTGTTCTCTTTGAGTTCCCGATAAAGCAGGTGGGTGTTGATTTGCCGTGCTGGATGTCGGGTCTTGGCGAAACTCATCCTGTTTACAATGCCGTAAGCGACTGTGTTGCCCTTGCCGCGCGGGATCTTCGCCGTGTGCGTGACGTGCCTGCGTTTGCGGAAAAAATCCGTCAGTGTGAGTATATTTCATCTGCTGAGGTTTCGCAGATGGATTTGTCTGACGGAAGCGCAGTAATAACTGCAACTGCCGCGCCGTCGCTGTTTTTTACCGTGCTCAGTGAAGCTACGGATACGCAAATAAAAAACGAGCAGGCTCTTATGGAAGAGCTGCTCGAGCTGAACAAAATAAAAAAATCATATATGAGGTTGAAGAATGCGCTTGATGAGGTGGAGGCAACCGGTTACGGCATTGTTATGCCGACTACCGAGGAGTTGACGCTTGCCGAGCCCGAAATAATGAAGCAGGGCGGCAAATACGGCATCAGGCTCAGGGCTTCTGCGCCGTCCGTGCATATGATGCGTGCCGATATCACAACCGAGGTTGCACCGATTGTAGGCTCAGAATCACAGAGCGAAGAGCTTGTTGAATATCTTCTCAAAGAGTTTGAGGAGGATCCGCTGAAAATCTGGCAATCAAACATATTCGGCAAATCCCTCAATGAGCTTGTTAACGAAGGTCTTCGCAATAAGCTTGGCAGAATGCCGACGGATGCGCGTATGAAGCTGCAGGAAACGATAGAGAAGGTGATAAACGAGGGCTGCAGCGGGCTTATTTGTATTATTCTTTAAAGGCTTTGTGCTTTTCGGACTGAGCGACGGCGAGCGCGTCACAACGCTCGTTTTCGCTGTGTCCGTTATGGCCTTTAATCCAGATGAAATTTACTTCGTGCTTTGATATTTCGCTCAGAAGCTCATCCCACAGGTCGGCATTGAGTGCCGGCTTTTTGTCTTTTTTTATCCATCCGTTTTTCTTCCAGCTTTCCGCCCAACCCTTTGTTATTGAGTTGTAAACGTATTGCGAGTCAGTAGTTACGGTGACGTTGCAAGGGTACTTGAGTGCTCTGAGACCTTCGAGCACAGCGGTGATTTCCATACGGTTGTTCGTCGTGTCTGCACTTCCGCCGGAAAGCTCTTTTTCTTTTCCGTTGCAACGCAGTATTGTGCCCCAACCGCCCGGACCGGGGTTGCCGGAGCAGGCACCGTCTGCAAATATTTCTACTTTTTTAAGTTCGTTATTCATTCTGATTGACCGTCCGTTAGTTATTTGACCTGCTTATTGTATCATCTTTTTTTGCCTGTTACAACCTTTACGGATATTTTTACTCTTGTGCGTCAATAATCTGTGATATACATATCGGAAGAATACGGGAGGAGTATGTTTTGAAATCATTTTGTGTGTTGAATAAACCAATAAATCAAAGACTTTATGAAAAAATAGGGGCATCGGCCGTATGCTCATTCGGCAACCGTATAGGTGTTGTGTCTTCGGGTGAAGGAAAATCGTATGCGGCTGCCTCTTATCTTTGCAACGGAATTGTTTTGGCTGGCGGTACGGCGGAAGATTTCGGTGCCGTGAATGAGTCGAGAATTGCTTTTCTTGTCAGAAATTATTCGCTTTCGGCTGCGTTTTGCGTTGACGGTGATTCACTTGTCAGCGTTTATGCAGACTCAGGCAGACCTCTTACCGTGATTGAGGAGCAGATGATGGCGGAACATATCGCAAGTGACGATGAGCCGATGGGGCAGGAGGGCGTGCGGCTGAAAATCAACTCCGAATATGCCTATAAAAAAGCGCTTGTGAATGAGGCTGTCAGCCTGGAAGGTGCTTCTGCCGATATTTTTTGTGCCGACGGCAGCATACGAAACCTGATTTATTCGGTTATGAATCTGTCAGGTGCCGATTTTTCATCGAAGCCGCGTATTTTTATCAGTCGGTCAGGTTTCGGCATAAGTGCGCGTGACGAATCGGGAAGGGTGCTTAACCGTGAAAAACTTCTGGATATATGCTTTGCGTGCCGTCTGATGAACGGCGAAATGCAGGAGGTGCCTTTTTCCGCTTCTTCGTCTTTGGAGACTGTTGCAGCGGCTCACGGCGGTGAGGTAAAAAGGAGCTTTGTCGGTGGCGATGCGCTATGGCAGGCGGACGGTGTCTTCCTTGCCGTTGAGTTGCTTCGGAATATGTCAGTGCACGGTATGGGGCTTTCCTCTTTGGCAGATTTGCTGTCAGAAAGCTTTGTTGTCCGCAGAAATTTTTCGTGCAGTTTGCCTGCCGAGGACGTTGCTGATATGATACCGTGCAATGAAATAATAACCGACGGTACGCACAGCGTTTACGTCCGACACGATAAAGGCAACGTTTTGCTTACTCGTTGCCGTAATCTGAAAAGCTACTGTATGGAGGTTAGTGCTGCCGACAGCGAAAGCGCCTCGGAGCTTGCTGCCGATATAGGAGCGGTGCTCTCAACTTGACAATTGTTGTGCGTTAATATATAATTTATCTGTAATATTTTGAACTTTGCCGTCTTGGCCGTTAGACGGTTATATATAAAAATAAAAGAGCAGAAAGGATTAATGTGGCAAAATTAAAGTATATCAAATAATCCATGCAGTTGTTGGCTTTGCCAACAGCTTTGGTTGTTTTACTCTTTTTGCCACACAATGTGTTTTATGTCAGAAAAAAATCAGGTTGGTGAGAAACCAACCAACGAAAAAAAGAATAAGAACAAGCAGTCCAAGTTTGCACGCTATTCAAGAATACCTCAGAAGAGGAATCAGCAGGAATCTCAGCGTCAGCAAAAGCCGCAAAGGACTCAGCGTCACAAGCAAAAACAAAAACAGCAACAGCAGAAACCTGTTGAGAAAAAGCCTGTTCGCATCGCTTTTCTCGGCGGTCTCAACGAAGTCGGCAAAAATATGACTCTTTATGAATACGGCGAGAGTATGATGCTTGTCGATTGCGGCCTTGCTTTTCCCGATGCGGATTTGCCCGGTGTTGATCTTGTGCTTCCCGACTTTTCTTATGTTGAGAAAAACATTGACAAGGTCAAGGGTATTGTTGTAACCCACGGTCATGAGGACCATATAGGCGGTCTTGCTTATTTGCTCAAGTCGGTTAATATTCCGATTTACGCAACCAAGCTTACAATCGGTCTTATTCAGGGTAAACTCAAGGAGCATAATCTGCTTTCTTCAGCAAAGCTCAACGTTGTCAAGCCCGGTGACCGTATAAAACTCGGTGAATTTGAGGTCGAGTTGATTCACGTTAACCATTCAATTCCCGATGCGGTTGCGCTGGCGGTTCGCTGTGACGGCGGAACGGTTGTCCAGATGGGTGACTTCAAAATTGATACTACGCCGATTGACGGTGAACCGATTGACCTTGCAAGACTTGCTCAGATAGGTTCGGAAGGCGTTATGTGTCTTATGTCCGATTCGACAAACGCAGAGCGTCCCGGTTACACAGAGAGTGAACGCAAGGTCGGCGAATCGTTTGATCGTCTTTTCCAGCACGCGGGTAACAGAAGAATAATTGTTGCAACCTTTGCTTCAAATATTCACCGTGTTCAGCAAATCATAAACAGTGCCGCTTCACTCGGCAGAAAGGTTGCTCTTTCGGGCAGAAGCCTTGAAAACGTTGTTGCAGTTGCAAAGGAGCTGGGCTATATCGACGTGCCTGACGGGCTTATCGTCAGCCTCGATACGCTCAGGCAGTACCCCGAAGACAAGATGGTTATTATCACCACGGGCAGTCAGGGCGAGCCGCTGTCAGCTCTCAGCCGTATGGCGTTTTCCGATCACCGCAAGGTAGAGGTCGGCCCGATGGATTATATAATTATTTCGGCAACTCCGATTCCCGGCAACGAAAAAACTGTCGGTAAGGTTGTTAACGAACTGATGAAGCTCGGCGCTGAAGTAATATACGAAAAGATGTATGATGTTCACGTTTCGGGACATGCCTGCCAGGAAGAACTCAAGATGATAATGAGCATCGTTAAACCTCAGTATTTTATTCCCGTGCACGGTGAGCAGAAACATCTTCAGAAGCACAGGATTCTTGCAGAATCTATGGGTATAGACCGCAAAAATATAATCGTTGCCGATAACGGAATACTCGTCGAGATGACCGACAGCGGCATCCGTGTTGCAGGCTGCGTGCCTGCAGGCAAGGTTTATGTGGATGGTTCAGGTGTCGGTGATGTCGGAAGTATTGTCCTGCGTGACCGTAAGCATCTCTCACAGGACGGTATTATTATTATCACAGCAAGTGTTGAGGCAGATACGGGATATATCGTTTCAGGTCCCGAAATTATTACGAGAGGCTTTGTTTACGTCAAGGAATCGGAAGCACTTATCGATCAGGCAAAGCGCATCGCTTACGATACTCTCGATGAGCGCCTTGGTCGTAATCCGTCCGATATTGCCGCCGCCAAAACAAGAGTCAGGGATGATATTTCACGCTTTGTGTTCGATAAAACAAAAAGGAGTCCGATGATAGTACCTATCATAATGGAGGTATAAGCATTGATGCGTTTCATCAAAAATAACGCCGTTGTTTTATGTGTGTTTGCCGTAGGTGTGCTTAACAGTGCGCTTATGTTCTTCTACAATAAAACAGTTGCGGTTATAGAGCTTGTTATCCTTTTGGTGTTGATCTTGCTCAGTATTATGAGCAATGTCGTTACGCTCAGGCGGTCACACGAGCTGATAAAAACAGTCAGCAATTCTCTGGATTTTTCCGAAAAGGATAAGCTCGCTCATTTTCCGTTGCCCGTGCTGGTATGTGCCTCTGACGGCAGAATTTTGTGGTTTAATTCGCTGTTTGAATCGCGTGTGCTCGACGGTGTGCGCCTTGTCAACAGCGATGTTGAGCAGTTTCTCAGCGGTCAGACCGTTGAGGATATATCAGCGCACGACAGGCTCTATACCGATATAGCGGACCACTCTTATTCGGTTTATCCTTTTTCTTTCAGCTACCGTGATGAGAATTGTTTTGTCCTGCTGTTTTCCGATGAAACACAGCTTCGCAAAACTTACTACGAATATACTCTTTCGCGTCCGAGCGTTATGCTCATCTGCATAGATAATATCGATGAGCTTATGCAGAATTATTCGGACAGTGACGCAAACGCAATGCGAAGCCGTGCGGAAAAGCTGATTGATGACTGGCTTTCCGAGTACGGTTGTCTTATACGGAAACTCGGCGACGGCAGATTTGTGGTTGTTTGTGAAGAACGTGACCTTATCCGTATGGCTGAGCGAAAATTCAGCGTGCTTGATGACATACGTTCTTACGAATACGACGGCAAGGTTGTCGGCATTACGCTGTCAATGGGAATCAGCAGGGGAGAGACCTTGCGCGAATGTGAGAGGAATGCGCGTCAGGCACTTGATATGGCGATCGGTCGCGGCGGTGACCAGGCGGCAATACTCAAAAACGATTCTTATGAGTTTTTCGGCGGAATTTCCAAGGGCATTGAAAAGCGCAGCAAGGCTCGCACGCGTATCGTCGCTTCTGCTATTCAAAAGCTTATGGAGAGCAGTTCCGACGTTATGATAATGGGACACAGGTTTTCCGATCTTGACAGTGTCGGCTCGGCAACGGGTGTGCTCAGTGCCGCGCGTTCTCTCGGCAAACCTTCTGCGATTGTTATCAAGCGCGAACAGTCTCTTGCAAAATCGTTGGTCGAGCTTGTTGAGAAAAAGTATTCCGACGGATTTATTTCGCCCGAGGAAGCTCTTAAAACAATCAGCAAACGCACGCTTCTCGTTATTGTAGATACGCACAGGGCAGAGGTGCTCGAAAGCGCCGAGCTCTACCGCAAGGCAAAAACGGTTGTCGTTATCGACCACCACAGAAAGAATGTAGACTTTATCAATAACAGTATAGTCTTTCAGCACGATCCGAATGCTTCATCAGCAGGTGAGATGGTTGCCGAAATACTTCAGTATATGCCCTCTAAGCCTGCAATAACGGAGTGCGAGGCAAACGCTTTGCTTGCCGGAATTATGCTTGATACGCGTAATTTTGCGCTCAGGGCAGGCGTGCGCACTTTTGAGGCGGCGGCATTTCTGCGCAGCAAAGGAGCCGATACCGTAAAGGTGCGCCAATTGTTTATGAATAAGATGGAAGATTTTAAACTTCGTAACGAAGTTATATCAGGTGCCGAAATTTATCGCGGCTGTGCAATTACCTATGCGGACATCAGTTCGCCCGATATACGTACAATTACCGCTCAGGCGGCAGATGAGCTTTTGAATATCGACTCGATAAAAGCTTCGTTTGCAATGTTTGATTCGGACGGTACAATGAACATATCCGCGCGTTCACTCGGCGAAATCAACGTGCAGATAATTATGGAAATGTTGGGTGGCGGCGGCCATCAGACAATGGCGGCGGCTCAGCTTCAGGGGTGTGACCGTGAAACCGCCACAACTCGACTTTTTGCCGCAGTTGATGAGTATTATTCCCGTCAGGCAAAATAAAGCGAAATTCAAGGCGAACCGTTTCCGTTCAGGAGTCGGTTCGCCTTTTAAATTCATAAACTGTAATTATTTGTAACTGCATATCATTTGACTAAAATGACAAAAAATGATACAATAAACAATAATCGCTAAATGATAATTTATTAATCAGGGAGCAGGCTTATGATTAACAGTGAACATCTTTGTATGAGCTGTATGAAAGAAATCGGAGAGGTTGATCAGTGCCCTCATTGCGGCTTTCACGTCGACACAATGCAAATGGCACCGTACCTTGCCGTAAGAACAGTTATTGCAAACCGCTATCTCGTCGGCAAACTGCTTGAATATAACGGAGATGGCGCAACCTACATAGCGTGGGATATCAATGATAAAAAGCCCGTAACTATCCGTGAGTTTTTGCCCGATACGCTTGCTACAAGACGCATCGGTGAGCGCGAGGTTACGGTTATGTCGGGCTGTGAGCTTGTTTATAACGAGTGCAAAGCTGAGTTTGTTGAGCTGTGGCGTAAGCTCACGCGTATGAGCGGGTTGTCCGCTCTTGTCAATGTTTACGACGTTTTCGAAGAGAACGAAACGGCATATTCAATATGTGAGTACGTCAAGAGCATAACACTGCGCGATTATCTTCTTCGCCTCAAAACAGGCTACATTCCGTGGGAACGAGCAAGGGTTTTGTTTATGCCTGTGCTTTCAACCCTCGGTATGCTTCATAATGCAGGTATAATCCACCGCGGTATTTCGCCGCTCACTCTCCAGATCGGACAGGACGGCAAAATGCGAATCGGCGGTTTCAGTATATGGCAGGCACGAACCGCAAAGAGTGACCTGACGGCTCAGCTTTTCCCGGGCTATGCTGCTGTTGAACAGTACGGTTTTGAGGGCAAGCAAGGCCCCTGCACCGATATCTATGCCTTTGCCGCAACGCTCTATCGTGCCCTTATCGGCAGCGACCCTATCGAAGCGACGGAGCGCCTTACCAATGACAGGCTTATGGTGCCCGGCAAGTTTGCCGAGCAGCTTCCCGCGTACGTTATCAACGGTCTTATCAACGCTCTCCAGATAATGCCTGAGGAGCGTACACGTTCCGTAGAGCAACTCCGTGCCGATCTTTCCGCTTCTCCTGTGGTTGCGGCGGTAACTCCTGCCGAGTTTGAAGCTCCTGTTCAGCCTGCTCCTGCCGTACGCGAGCCGGAGAGGAGACCTGCACCCGTGCCAACTGCTCCCGCTCAGGCAAAGAAAAGCACACTTTCGCAAAACAAACTGGTTATTATCCGCACGGCACTTATCAGTGCAATCGTTTGTCTTGTGATTTGTCTTATAATTGTTTTTGTCGGCGGTTTTGGTAATTTCGGCAAACCTAACGGTGACAAAACGGGTGAAGAGTATACCACAAGTTCCGAGATGGTTATGGTTTCTGATTTCGTAGGAAGATATTACAGCGAAATAGACAACGAAGCTTACTATAAGGATAAGTTCCGCTTCGTTGCCGATGAACAGTTCAGCGACACTGTGCCCAAGGGCGAAATTATCGCGCAGAGCGTTTCTCCCAAGTCACAGGTCAACGTAGGCACCGAGATTATTCTCACCGTCTCAAAAGGTGTTGAAGAATACAAACTCCCGAACGTAATTGCCAAGGATTATGAGGAAGCTTACGCTTTACTTGTGCAG
>JAZRRT010000216.1:0-13061 GCA_045650985.1 Acutalibacteraceae bacterium
CCTCGGCTGTAGGCTCGGATCTGCGTGAAGGACCTATTGCCAACGCAAAAATCAACGTTGCAGACGCAGGTCTTAGCGACAGGATTCAGCTTCGCCTTGCAAGCGGTCTTGACAAGGTAAGCCCCCACGAAGCGGACGATATAATAATCGCAGGTATGGGCGGAATACTTATTTCCGAGCTTATCGAAAAGGCTCAATGGCTCAAAGACCAAGAAAAGCACCTTGTGCTTCAGCCTCAGAGCCACGCAGAAATTCTGCGCGCATATTTAATAAGCAACGGATTCTGCATTGAAAGAGAAAACGTATGCGAGGATTCGGGCAGACTTTACTGCGTGATGAGCGTTTACTACAACGGCGAAGAAAAAGAATATCCCGCTCACTACGAATATTACGGCGAGATACCTGCCTGTGAATCACCGCTCGCAAAAGAATATCTGCTGCGACTTTCAGACCGCTACGTACGCGACGCAGGCAATATGCGTTGTGCGGACCCGAAAAGAGCTGAAGAACTTTACGCAATTGCAGACACACTCAATAAAATAACGGCAAAATAAAAGGACTTGTCAAGGCTTTGATTCTTTACGAAAATTGACCTTGACAAGTCCTTCTTATTCAGATTTTATCAGGTGAAAAGCGAAACGAAAAAGTTATAAATACCGACAAAGAAAGAAACTATCATATCCCAGAACGATTGTTTTTGTTCGGGCGGAGTCTGCGGAGCGGTTGAATTTTCCGTGGGTGCAGACGTTTCGGGCACCGTTGTGTTCTGTGAAGTGACGGGTTCTGTTGTTGTCACAACCGTAGCTGACGTTTCGTCGGAATCCGGAACCGACGGTATTTGAGGTGCTGTTGTAATCTCCTGCGACGCAGAGGTTTCTTCACCTTCGGGAACGTCGATTGCAATACTGTTTGAAATAAGTTTCTTGTTAACAACGGTAAACCAAACAATGCTGTTTGTAGCGCTGTCGTAGTGAACCTGACCGGTCTTCGGAAGCGCAGGATTGTCGCTGTTATCTTCAACAGCTTTATCCCAGATAACTTCACCTTCGGCATTCATAAGAAGCACACGCATCTGAGTTACATAAGTTTTAGGGTTGCAAAGCATATACGGTACAGCTATAAAGTTGTTGTCAACTTTGAGCGCCTTGGGATTTCTGACACCCGAATAACCGTTAGAATCGGTTTCAACCCCCTTGTATGAAGTGACGTAAAACTGCGGCTGAGAGTCAAGCGTGCTCACGTCAAACTTCTGGACAAAAATATTAGCCGCAGACCTTTCAAGTGAGTTTGTGGTGTTTTCGTAAGAACCGATAAGAAGGTAATTGTTGCCGCTGCGCACAACGCCTGCAAGCTGACCGAATGTGTAGTTCTGCGCATACGAGCCTTTGAATATGAAAGAATTGCCTTCACGCAGTTCTTTCCATTGAAGTCCGCCCGACATCTTTGTCAGATGATATGCTCTGTAAGGCTCTGCATCGCATCTGTCAACGTAAAGAAAATCCTTTCCGTCTTTAAGGATCAACTGGTGGAAAGAGTGGCTGGCATAAGGAATAACCGTTGAGTCAGTAACCTCCTCTTGAACAAAGGTTTCGAGGTCTACGGCAAAAGCATAAGAAGCCTGATGCACCGTGCCGTTCTCCCTGAATTCGTCCTTGCCCGTGAGCGGATTTGTAGCAACAGGAAACATATCTCGCGCAATATAGCCGGTGAGATAGTTGCCGTTTGTTGTCATAACGTTGTTGCCGCAATTTTCCGAATGTATACCGAGCCACGAACCGGTTGCCATTCCGCTCATATCGAGCGAACGGAGCTTTTTGCCGTTTTGGTCGACGTTGACTATGCGCAACGCCGTCTGCTCTCGAGTACCGATAGTGAGCGGCTGATTAAAGAGAAGATAATACGTACCGTCCTCACCCTTGCAGAAAGCAAGGAAAGTTGAAAGCTCAAGTGCAACGGACACGGAATTTTTAACGTTGTAATCGCTGTTAAGCTCGATAATCTTAAGTGAACCGTCATTCATCACAATGCAAAGGCAATACGTGCCGTCAGGGTTCTGTACCGAGGTAATTGTGCTTGTGTAGCCGCGGTCAAACAAAAACTCATACGCATAGTTGTCGTTATCCACCGCGTCTATGCTCGTAATTTTTGTTATTTCGTTAGTGAGTTTTTCGCTTTCGGCAGAAGATGAAAAAAGGAACGCCGATACAGCCAAGACAAATGCCATAACGATACACAGCATTTTCTTCACGTTCATAAAAGCACCTCTCTGTAAAAACTTGTTAACAACCACTTATAATATATCATCCGCCGTATTTACATGTCAACCAAGATAAGCCGAATTAACTTTCGTTTTACTTAGTAATAAAAAGTGTTGAAAAAAGTAAACACTTGTGATACAATACATAGGATAATTTAGTTTCGCAAACAAGGAATGGTGAATTTCAATGTCAGGACATAACAAATGGAGCACGATTAAGCGCAAAAAAGAAAAGACCGACGGCGCACGTGCAAAAGTGTTTACAAAAATCGGCAGAGAGATTGCTGTTGCAGTACGCGACGGCGGTCCCGACCCCGCATCCAACTCCAAGCTCAAGGACATCATCGCAAAGGCAAAGGCTGCCAACGTACCTAACGACAACATCGACCGTATCATCAAAAAGGCAAGCGGCGAAGCCGGCGGTGCCGATTACGAGTCCATTATGTACGAAGGTTACGGTCCCTCAGGCATTGCCGTAATCGTAGAAACACTTACGGATAACCGTAACAGAACAGCAGGTGATGTACGTCATTACTTCGACAAATACGGCGGAAATATGGGCCAGAGCGGTTGCGTTTCCTTTATGTTCAGCCGCTACGGCGTTATCCTCATCGAATCTGAGGACGTTGACGAAGAAACACTTATGGAAGCTGCACTTGAAGCAGGCGCAGTAGACTTCATCACGGAAGACGAGAACGTATTCGAAGTACGCACAGAGCCCAACGATCTCGGCGCAGTACGTGATGCACTCGAAGCAGCAGGTTACAGCTTTGTTGTTGCCGAGGTTCAGTACGTTCCCTCAACATACACAACCCTCACAAACGAGGACGATATCAAGAACATGAACAAAATGCTTGAAATGTTCGAAGACAACGATGACGTCCAAGAGGTCTGGCACAACTGGGAAAACTCTGACGAAGAATAATAACGCATCAAGGCAAGGTGAAAAGTTTTACCTTGCCTTTTTTCAAAGAGAGGACAAGCTATGATTTTTGATAAATTCAGACAGTTCCGCCCGAACGCAGACGAATCCGATTACGATTGCCGTGAAGGCTGCTTTATGCGTCTTTACACAAATGTTGACGAAAAGCAGTACGTTGAATGGATTGACTCACTTATTGCTGACGGATACGAAAGGAAGCAGTCCGTAACACTGAACGGCAATGTTTATAATTGCCTCCTTGGTGAAGTTACCGTAAACGCTTTTTTTACACCGTGCGACGGCATACTCCGCGTTGCAGCAAATGAAAACAAACCTCTCCCCTGCTTTGAGGAGCAAAGCTGCGAAAGAAAGACAGACACCGTATTCTATGCCTTTGAAAATGATCAGGCTCTTATCGACTGCGGAATGTGTCTGCTCGTCCAGTGCCCCGATTACAGCTTTTTTGTTGTTGACAGCGGTCACTACATGCAGTTTAACGATAACGACAGAATTTACAACTTTATGCGTGAGCGCACCCCGGAAGGACAGAAGGTTGTTGTAAACGGCTGGCTTCTCACCCACGCACATTCAGACCATATTTCCAAATTTATGGATTTTCTGCGATACAACCGCAACGACGTAATTATCGAAGGTATTTATTCAAATCTCATTCCCGACACAAACGAAAACAGCCGTTTCTGGTCAACAGAAGAGGTTCTGCTTTCTAAAAAGCTTTTCAGAATGCTTGAAAGCACAGACATCACAACCTACAAGATACATACAGGTCAGCGTTTCTTTATACGCAACCTCTGCCTTGACGTGCTTGGCACACATGAAGACATTTACCCGCAAACCGTAAAGGATTATAACGATTCTTCCTGTATGGTTATGCTCACGGCAGATAACACGCGCATCTTCATTCCCGGCGATGCGAGCAACCTTGCAAGCCTTGAGCTTACAAAACGATACGGCAAAACGCTCAAATGCGACATTGTGCAGATTGCTCACCACGGTCACAACGGACTGTATAAAGAAGCTTACGAGCTCCTCGACGCCGACGTTGCCGTATTCCCGATAACAAGAATCAAATTCGATGAAGAATATCCGCGTATGGAGGCAAACCGCAGAGCAATCGAGCTTGCCGACAGCTACTTCATCACATCAGACGGCACGGTAAAAATCCCCCTGCCCTATTCACCCGAAACGGTTGAAAAGCTGCCCGACGAAACGTTTGAGGATTTCGGCAAAATAGAGCGCTTGTGGGGCTACACCTACACAGACGAGAGAAAGAAAGAGCTGTTTGATATTTTCGTTGCAAACGGCGGCGATATTGACAGCGCAAACCTGCCCGTAAGATACGAAGGAATATTTGAAATGTGAGGAAAACACATGAAAGAAATAGATATTTTTGACTTTGACAAAACAATCGTGCCGTTTGACAGCGGCTCAGTTTTCTGGATGTACTGCCTGCTTCACAACCCGTGGATTGTGATATGTATTCCGTACATACTTGTAATGATGATTCCGTTTTTCCTCGGAATCAAGGGGCTGACTTACGCAAAGAAGCATCTTTTCTGCTATGTGCGTATGATAAACCTTGAAAAAAATGTCAAAAAGTTCTGGGATAAACACGAAAAGGATGTTTTTGAATGGTTCAAAAAAGAAAACCGTGAGCGTCCCGCGGTCGTAATCAGCGCAAGTCCTGACTTTCTTCTCAATGACATCTGCGCAAGGCTCAATGTTGACACGCTCATCTGCTCTCGTCACGACAGCAAAACAGGCGCAATCATCGGCCTCAACTGCAAGGATAACGAAAAGGTCAGAAGATACCGCGAAGAACTTAAAAACTGCAAAGTAATTAACGTCAGCTCCGACAGCCTCAAAAGCGACAAACCGATTTTCAGCCTTGGTGAAAACTGCTTCCACATAGTCAAAAAAGGCGAAAGGATTCCGTTTAAATACAAGGAAATGTATTCTGACTAAGTAAAAATTCCCGCAATACGCATTGCGGGAATTTTTTGATGTATTGCCTTACACAAAATACAAAATCTCAGCTTCTCACGGTGCCGCACCGTGTCAACTTTTATTTTTGGGTTATTTCGGCAAATGCCAACGGTACTTTACCTACAATTACCGTTTCGGCAACAAGCATATTCATTGTGTATGCGGTTGAAACCGTTTCAGTCGGAAACACTATAAGCAGAGTTACGGTTGTTTTAAGAAAAATCTGATGACGCGTCTGATTGACACCGGCAGAAGAAAACTCATTTATAAAATGCGTCTGCGCACTTCCGGTAAGGCTTATAATCGCATTCAGCTTAGGACCTCTGCCGTTGAGCAGCGTCAGCCCCGTAAGCGAACCTACCGGCACGCCGAGTTTTTTGCCGTCGAGCCCACTCAAAGAAGCCGCAACAGATGAATTCACTGCCGACTTAATGCGGTTTATACGCATAGCATCCGTCTGCAAAGAAACTATGTTTCCGCTACTGTCACGGGTGATTTCCACAAGAGAAGAATAGTCGGCGCCTTCACTTTTTAGTATTTGCGGCACTGCCGAGCCCGCAACCATTGCCGCATAATTCTGCGCCTGCACAACGGCAGTGTTGCGCACAAACGGTCTCACCCTTGCATCAACAATAAGAAAGAGTGTAACTGCAGCCAGAAGCACGCACACACACGCAAAGACTATTTTTCCGCAACCTCTGCGCCTGTAATACCGCAACTGCACTCACCCCACAAAACATTATATGCACAGACTGACAGATTTGTAACTATTTCACCACGCACCGCTCTTGACTAATCGCTGAAAACAATATAAAATAATAGAGTAAATGAAAGAAGAAACGGAGAATATAAAAATGAGCAAAGAATATAATCCCGATATAGTCAGCGTAATAGATGAAGAAGGCAAAGAGCACGTTTTTGAAGAGCTTGACAGAATTGAAACAGACAAGGGCAAATACGTTGCACTTCTCCCCGTATACGACGACGCTGAAGAACAGCTCGAAGACAGCGGCGAGTTCATAATCCTCAAGGTAAGCGAAGAAAACGGCGAAACATACCTTTCTGCAATTGAGGACGAAGATGAATTCAACGAAGTCGGCGTTCTTTTCGAAGACAGACTTATCGACCTTTTTGAATTAGACGAAGAGGAAGAAGAATAAAAACATTCCCGACAAAATAAAAATCAAATATGCACCCTGCCTTGTGCGATAAAAGTGCGGCAATACTAACCCAACACTTTTTAATTAAGGGAAACCGTCTCCGTTCAGCGGATTGCAGACCTCCCGTCCATCGGACGGACGAAGGGAGCGTGAACCTGCGGGAGGTTACCCACCTGCTTTATATGCAGGTTAATATTCGCCGTACAACGGCTTGGCGGGGATGCGTAAATTTTATCAGGTGAGAGAATTGAAAAAAATAATTGACTTTAACATATACGGACTGCTACCCGTTGACGGCGGCTTCCTCTACATAAAGCCCGAAGTTATGCCTGACGGCAGAACAAGAGCCGATTTCTTCGGCTATGAAGCAGCAACACAACGCACAATGCCGATTACAAAGTGGACGTATTTTGAGGGTAAATTCGGCCCTGCTTACCAAGATATCTGCTCACAGATAAAGGATTACGTCAACTGCGAAACAGGCACGCTTTCCAACAACCACACCGTACTTATTTATCCCGACGGTGACGTGGGTATATTCAACGCACGCGGCGTTGCCGTCTGGACAGGCAACCTTAAATACAACGACGTTGCCGCAAGAGGTATTGCACCCGACGGAAAAAACTTCTGGAGCGTTGTACCCGAGCTTAACGCGGTTATCTGCTACGCGGCAGACGAAAAACGTGTTCAGATGAGAATCGGCGGCGGAAAATCCACCGCATTCGTCGACCCTGTTTCAATTATCCGTTACGGTGACAGACTCTTCGTCTGCAACAAGGGTTCAAACAAGGTACGCACAATCACACTCGGCAACTTCACCGTTTGCGATTACCTTGAGTTTGATGAACCCGTTCTCAAGTACTTTATTGCCGGCGAGAACGAATTTGTAAGACTTGAATCCGGTCTTTATCAGCTTTAATAAAACAAAAAGACAGACGCTCATTTCATTGCAAGATGAAATGAGCGGCTGATTCAATTTAGCCGTAAATTAATCTTCGATGCTGATGCCTCTCTTCTTTCTGAGAACGGCAAGCTCTTTGAAAACAGTCTCTTTCTTATTGCCCGTAAGGTCATAGAAGAACAACGGAATTGCGCAAAGAAGAAGGCTGATACCGGGAACGATTGTTACGAGGGAGAACATTGCAAAGTTCTGCATCTCGGACATACTGTTGATAGCCTGAACAACCGCATCACCCTTACCTACGTTAAGCTGAGATACGTTAATATCAACAAGCACGTACATAAGAATAATCATAACGGTTGCAAACGCATTGCCGATTTTATTGACAAACGACTGACAAGCGGAACCGAGACCAGTGTTTCTGAAGCCTGTTTTCCACTCCATAAAATCAAGACAGTCGCAAACCATAGCGAAGGAAACGTTATTGATAACGCCGAGCGGGACTGCAGAAATAAGCATAAAGGGAATACAGATAAGAAGGTTCTTTGTCCACCAGCCGATGATAAGAGTAAGACAGCTTGAAACAAAACCGCCCAGGCAGGAAACAATCATAATATGCTTATACTCAAACTTCTTGTAGAGTTTGGGAAGAACAAGCATCGCGCCGAACATACCGACAGCTGCACAAATCTGGATAACAAGAGCAACATTTGAAATGTTTGTGTTGATTTCCGCAACGGTCTTAGGTGCCTCTGAGCCGAGATAGAAGCCGGAATAACGTGCAACGTGAGGTGCTGCAGCCTGAAGCATATATCTGCCGAATGAAAGCACACCCGAAAGAACAACAAGCATAAGGGGCTTGCAGGTGAAAATTCTCTTGATTGTTGATGTTTCGCCGGGAGCCTTTTTCTTGGCATCGGGAAGCTGAATTCTCTCTTTGACTTTGAAAGAAGAGAGCGTAAAGAGCGGCATACCGATAACAGCCATTGAAACAGCCATAACGGCATATTTTACGATGTTTGCCTTTTCGATTTCCATATCGGCAACAAAGTATCCGACAATAATCGGGAGAGCAACCGTAACAGCAGAGCCGATACCGCCGACAGTCTTACCGTAGGAGATGATTTTTCCTCTCTCCTTTGGGTTAGGAGTCATGACGTTGGGCATGCTCCAGAAAGGAACGTCGCTGGCAGTATAAATCATACCCCATGCAACGTAAACGACCGACACGAAAACGTAAAGCCAGATTGACTGCTCTTTCGTGTTGAAGCCGGGGTTTACAAACATAAGAATGGTGAGCGCGGCAATCGGAACGGCGGTCCATAAAGGATATGGTTTCATTCTGCCCTTTTTGGTGGAATGTCTGTCCATAATCATACCCATCATCGGGTCGTTGACAGCATCCCATACGCGAGCAAGAAGCATAAGCAGTATGACAAACAGTGCATCAAGCATAAGAACGTTCATATAATAGTCCGTTATGTAACTTGACATACAGCTGTATACAAGACCCTGTCCGAGAGCGGCTATCGCATAAGCTCTGGATTCGCTTTTGGGAACATAATTCCTGTTGCGTTTGTTCCCTTTTTTCTTTCTTTGATAACTTGCCATAGTTTACCTCCTGATAAATCAGTTTGCATAAAAGAAATAATAGCATAAAGAAAAACATTTTTCAATATCATTAAACTTGCTTATAGATAGAAAAAAACGCACTCTTTTTGGCGCATTTAACAAAAAGAGTGCGTATAAAATCAGGCCGTAAGGCTCATAAAGAAGTCAATTATCATTGCAAAGAAATTAAGAATCGCTTCAAACAAAGCTACAATTCCGTTAGTCTGAGTCGGCTGATTATCGTTGGGGGTTTCGGGTGTTTCCGGAGTTTCACCCTGCACGTCGTCATCCGTGCCATCCCCATCATCACCTACGGGAGGATTATCGGGATCAACAGGTGTTTCGGGTGTGAGAACGCCGCCTTCGGCAACATACATCTCAAGCGCTTCTTCAAGTTCTCTTATCGCAAGGCGTCTGTAAACCGAAACCTGAATATCGGATGAATTTTTGCTGTGATAGAAAAGATACTTGCCTTCAACGGTTTCAACGTCGATGCCGTACTTTTCGGCAGAGCTTTTTTCAATCTTAATCGAATCTGCGGCAGGCGGCTCATCAACAAGCAGGCTTGCTCTTGCGTAAATAGCTTTGATAAGAATATCCTCAGGCTGATTGTCGAACCCGCCGAGGCTTTCAAAAGCTTTTGTTATTACGTCGCTGTTAACGCCGTTCTGCACCGCGCGTGACCATATAACGTTTTTGAGGGCGATTGTGTAGTTGTCAACCTTAAAGCCTTTAACGTTTTTTTCGAGTTTTTCAACAACAACGTCGTAAAAGCGCGCCTTTGTGAAACTGTGTTGAAGGAAGAGGAAGCCCTCAGGAGATTCCTGGGCGATTTTTTTCCATTCCGCGTTAAAATTCTCACCGTATGTATTCTCATCAAGCTCGTAAGCAGCTTTCAGCCTTTCGCCAACCTCCTTACCGGAATCGGAAGAAATACACCACTCAACAAATGCAAGCGGCACGCCGTACCTGCTCGAAAACTGGTATGCGCCGTATGATACGCCGCCCGTGTCTTTACCCTCCGATATTGTGGCGGGATTACCGTTAGACTCGTACTTTGCGGAAAGACTGCCGAGTCGCATTGCCTCATCGTTAACGTCAAGCAAAGCGTAATAATCGGAATCCATTCCGTCAGGAGCGTACCTGCCGTAAGCCTGTGTGCTGAAGCTGAAAGCAGACACAAGAATCAGCAAAGCTCCCAACAAAGAAATATACTTTTTCATAAAACTCTCCTTTTCAGTAAAACTACACTATATCTTACATCAGCAAACCCGATATTGTCAACTAACAATCAACAAGCAAAATAAGGAAGTCAAAAGCAGAGCGATTTATTGACTCGAGCTGAAATGTGGTATAAAATGAATACAAACTGTGTTAATGGTGATAAATTATGAAACTTAAATTCAATATCGAAGGGATGAGCTGTGCTGCCTGCTCTGCGGCGGTTGAGCGAGCCGTTTCGAAGATTGACGGAGTGGAAAGTGCTCAGGTCAATCTGCTCGCAAAACTGCTCACGGCAGAATTTGATGAAACAAAAACCGACAGCGATGCCGTAATCAACGCTGTTACAAAGGCCGGCTTCAAAGCAAGCCTTATTGAAGAAGCAACGGAAAAGCCAAGCCGTGAACAAATAAAAGAAACCGTTCAGCCTGCAGCAACGGAAAATTTCACACCGGTAAAAACGAGGCTCGCGGTATCAATCCCGACGCTTATCGTTCTTATGTATATCACAATGGGACATATGGTGGGGTTGCCGCTGCCTTTCTTTCTTGAAGGTACGGAAAATGCCGTACAGTTTGCTTTTGCTCAGTTCCTGCTGACGTTGCCTGTGCTGTACGTAAACCGCAAGTTTTTCTTCGTCGGATTCTCCTCACTCCTCAGGCGTGCCCCGAATATGGACACGCTTGTTGCAGTAGGTGCAAGCGCCTCGCTGATATACGGAATCATTTCGATATTTATGATCGGATATGCTTCAGGCAACGGCAATGCAGACGTCGTGCACAAATACGCTTCAAATCTCTATTTTGAATCCGCCGCAATGATACTTACGCTCGTAACCGTAGGAAAATTCCTGGAGGAGCGTTCAAAAAGCAAAACAAACTCCGCAGTAGAAAAACTGATTGACCTTTCACCTAAAACCGCAACCGTGCTTCGGGCGGGAAAAGAAATAAAAATCAACACCGAAGAAATCGTTGCAGGTGATACTGTCATCATACGTCCCGGTGAAAAAATTCCCGTAGACGGAATCATAACCGACGGCAATTCAAGCGTTGATCAATCAGCCCTTACGGGAGAAAGTATGCCCGTTGAAAAGAAAAAGGGTGACACCGTAATGTCTGCAAGCATAAACCTTGAGGGCTCATTCAATATGAGAGCAACCAAGGTAGGTAAAAACACAACTCTCGCGCAGATAATAGAGCTTGTTGAAAATGCAGGAGCAACAAAAGCGCCCGTTGCAAGGCTTGCCGATAAAGTTGCAGGCATATTCGTACCGATAGTTATGGGTATCTCGCTGATAACCTTCATCGCGTGGATGGTTGCGGGTCAGAGCCTTGAGTTTGCCCTCTCCTGCGCAATATGCGTGCTGGTAATTTCCTGTCCTTGCTCTCTCGGTCTTGCAACACCGGTAGCAATCACGGTTGCCGCAGGCAAATGCGCCTCAAACGGTATTCTTGTCAAATCTGCTCAGGCTCTTGAAACGCTGGGCAAAGCTGACGTATACGTAATTGACAAAACAGGCACGGTTACAACAGGCAAGCCAAGTGTGACAGATATTACGGCATTCGGAATCGAAAAAGATGAGCTTATGCAGCTTGCCGCATCCGTTGAATCGAAAAGTGAACATCCACTGGCAAAGGCTGTATGTGACAGTTACGGCGGAGAAACTGTAAAGGTGCTGAACTTTACTTACATTCCCGGCAAGGGTGTTTCCGCGATTGTAAACGGTAAAAAAACAATCGGAGGAAACTCCGCATTGATGCAGGAAAACGGCATTGATATTTCACCTGCCGCGGCAGATGCAACCCTTGCCGCACAGCAAGGGAAAACACCGGTTTATTTTGCAGCGAACGGAAAGCTTGCAGGACTTATCTGCATAGCAGACCAAATAAAGCCGACAAGCATCGAGGCGGTAAAATCCTTGCAGGCAAGCGGTTCTCAGGTTATATTGCTGACAGGTGACAACGATGCCACCGCACAGGCAATAGGCAAAGAGCTCGGGGTTGACCGCACCGTATCCGAAGTGCTTCCTGCACAGAAATCACAACAGATAAAACAGCTTCAACAGCAAGGTAAAACGGTTGTTATGGTCGGTGACGGAATCAACGATTCTCCTGCCCTGACACAAGCGGACGCAGGCATTGCAATAGGCGGCGGAACCGATATTGCAATTGAATCCGCAGACATCGTACTGATGAAGAGCGATCTGAACGACGTTGTAAAGGCAAAAACCTTTTCACAAAAAACAATGCGCAACATCAAGCAGAATCTTTTCTGGGCATTTTTCTACAACGTTATCGGCATCCCCATTGCCGCAGGCGCGCTGTTTGTTCCGCTGGGAATAACTCTTTCGCCAATGATTGGTGCGGCCGCTATGAGTCTCAGTTCCGTTTTCGTTGTTACAAACGCACTCAGATTATACAAAATGAAAAGCAAATAAATCAAATACATCAGACACTGCGAAGGCAAGCTTTCGCAGTGTTTTGTTTATGTTAAAAATTAGTAATTCACTCTTGTATAATCATCCCCGATTTGATATAATATAAGTAATTATAATTAAAATGGGAACATAGGAGGTGTTTTCACCGTGGACAAAATAGAACCCGTATTGCTGATTATTGCGTGTGCACTTCTCGCTGCAGTACTTGCAGGCATATTCGTGCTGATAAAAAAGAGCAACCGCAAAGCCGAACACGAAGGCAGCGAAAGGTTGCAGAGGCTTCTGGCTGACGAGTTTGAGCGCAACAGAAGAGAGATGTCACTCGGACAGAACGATATGCGTGCGCAGACCGCACAGAGCATCGGTGAAATGGCAAAGAAGCTCGACGAGATGACACGGTCAAACTTCGAAAACCAGCAGCGAATGACACAGACACTCAACGAATCACTCGGCACCATAAGACAAAACAACATTGAGCAAAACGACCGACTTTCAAGAAACGTTTCCGAAGCGATAGGAAAAATGCAGGAGAGCAACGAAAAGAAGCT
>JAZRRT010000217.1:0-3246 GCA_045650985.1 Acutalibacteraceae bacterium
CAGGCAATGGGATTACCCCGAATTATTATGCGAGGGTAAACTTACAAAATATGAATGGTAAAAAATAAACCGTATCGGTGATGTTCCGATACGGTTTATTTTTTACATATCTTTTGCAATTATATCTTCGTAGGTTTCGCGTCTTACTACCGCTCTTGACTGACCGCCGCTTACCATAACAACAGGAGGCTTCGGAATACGGTTATAGTTGGAAGACATTGAATAGTTGTATGCGCCTGTTGAGAGTACAGCCATTATATCGCCCGGCTCAACGCGCTGAACAAGTGCATCCTCCTGAATAAGGTCACCGCTTTCACAGCAACGTCCTGCAAGAGTAATCTTGAAATCCTTCGGCTTATCTGCTTTATTTGCACAGATAATTTCATAAGTTGACTGGTAAAGAATATATCTCGGATTATCGCCCATACCGCCGTCAATTGAAACATAAGTTCTGATGTCGGGAATGGTCTTGACAGCACCGACAGTATAGAGTGTTATACCTGCACTGCCTGCAACGGAACGACCGGGTTCAATAACGATAAACGGCTGTTTTACGTCCCTCTTGACGCATTCTGCCTTGAGCACGCCTGCAACCTTTGCCATATATTCGCTGTATGCAAGCGGATTATCGTCACTCGAATACTTGATACCGAAGCCGCCGCCAAGGTCAAGCTCCTCAACCTCAACGCCTGTTTCAGCCTTGATATCCGCCATAAAGCCAATCATAACCTCGGCTGCACGCTCAAACGGCTCAACATCAAAAATCTGCGAACCGATATGGCAATGAACACCCTTAAACTCGATATTTTCAGCCGCAATCGCAGCCTTTACGCCGTCCATAGCCTCGCCCGTTTCAAGGGCAAAACCGAACTTGCTGTCAATCTGACCTGTCATAATAAATGAATGAGTATGAGCATCAATACCCGGCTTGATTCGAAGCAGAACACCTACCGTTTTACCCTGCTTTTTAGCCGCTTTGCTGAGATTTTCAAGCTCGTAGATATTATCAACAACAACTCTGCCGACACCTGCTTTTACAGCCTCGTCAAGCTCTGCAAGAGTTTTATTGTTGCCGTGGAAGTATATCTTTTCCGCAGGAAATCCGACACTCAGCGCAGTATAAAGCTCACCACCGGAAACAACGTCGAGACCCATTTTTTCTTCGTTGACAATCTTACACATAGCCTTACAGTTGAAAGCCTTTGAAGCATAGATGGCAAGACCGTTACCGCCGTAGTTATCCTCAATAGACTTTACGTAGGCACGGCAATTCGCTCTTATCTGATCCTCATCAACAACGTAGCACGGTGTGCCGTACTCTGCCGCAAGCTCAACCGTATCCAAACCGCCGATTGTAAGATGCCCTTTTTCATTAATCGACAAACAATCTGAAACAAACATAAAATTCACCCTGTCTTAACATACCTTCTCAATTTCAGCTTTGACAGCCTCAACTCCGTCACCCTTGACGGATGAGCAAGGTATTTTCGTAATATCTTTGTAGTCCGCAAGCTCTGTTTCAAGAGCCTCAAGCCTTGCATTAAACTCCGTTTTGTTGAGCTTGTCGCACTTTGTAAGCGCGATTACAAACGGATAACCCATCTCACGCAGGAATGCAAGCATCGTCATATCATCCGCCGTAGGCTTATGGCGCATATCAATAAGCTGTATAACCAGACGAATATCACGCTCCGTCTTGAAATAGCCCTCCATAAGCTCCGCCCAACGGCGCTTCTCACCCGGTGCCGCCTTCGCATAGCCGTAGCCCGGCAAATCAACAAGCCTTACATCACCGACAGAGTAAAAATTGACGGTGATTGTCTTTCCCGGCACTGAGCTGACACGGGCAAGCGACTTGCGGTTGAATACTTTATTCAGCAGAGAAGATTTGCCGACGTTTGAACGGCCTGCAAAAGCAATCTCCGCCTTATTTGACTTAGGTAACTGTTTGAGCGTGCCGAAAGCCGCCTCAAACTGAACGTTGTTGTAATTCATTACCTCACCTCATTACTGAACAAAATCACGCGCACCAACACCTTTTTCTTCGATGGGAGCGGTTACTTTCTTGCGCGGTGATTCACCGCCCGGCATTCTGACAAGCGCCGTTTCAAGCACTTTCATAACGTCGCTGACGGGCACAAACTCGATATTATCCCTGACAACGGATTCAACCTCATCAAGGTCGGAAACGTTTCGCTGAGGAATGATAACCTGCTTTGCGCCTGCAATATACGCAGCCATAGTCTTTTCTTTAAGGCCGCCGATCGGAAGCACTCTGCCGCGCAAAGTTACTTCACCCGTCATTGCAACGCTCGATTTTACGGGAATACCCGTAAGCGCAGAAACAAGTGCGGTTGTGATTGTAATACCTGCCGACGGGCCGTCCTTAGGCACTGCACCCTCGGGGAAATGCAGGTGTATATCCTTTGTTTTGTAGAAATCAGGATTGATGCCGAGCTGTGCGGCACGGCTTCTGATAAAGCTGACTGCCGCGTGAGCAGACTCTTTCATAACGTCACCAAGTGAACCCGTAAGCTCAAGTTTACCCGTGCCGTCAAGCACGGCGGCTTCAACATCGAGCATTTCACCGCCGACAGCAGTCCACGCAAGGCCTCTTGCCACACCAACCTCATCCTTGACGAATTTATCTTCCTTACGGTATTTGCGCGCACCGAGAATTTTTTCAAGGTCTGCTGGCTTCACGCTGAAGCATTTTGCACCCTCTGCTACGGCAACTGCGCCCTTGCGGCAAACGCCGGCAAGCTCTCTTTCAAGCTTACGCACGCCTGCTTCTCGTGTATAGCCGTCTATAATTTCACGAAGTGCCGCATCGCTGACACGTAGCGTACGACCGTTCAGACCGTGGCGTTTTGCCTGCTTTGGAAGCAGGTGTTTCTTTGCAATGCAGAATTTTTCCTGTGCCGTATAGCTGCTGAGCTCAATAATCTCCATTCTGTCAAGCAGAGGTTGAGGGATACTGTCACGGTCGTTTGCCGTTGTAACAAACAGCACCTTGCTCAGATCAAGCGGAAGCTCGATATAGTGGTCACGGAAGGTATCGTTCTGCTCACCGTCAAGAACCTCAAGAAGAGCAGACGAGGGATCACCCTTGTAATCCGCACCGAGCTTATCTATTTCGTCAAGCAAAAGAAGCGGATTGCAGCTTCCTGCCTGAGTAATTGCGTTTACGATCCTGCCGGGCATTGCACCGATATAGGTCTTTCTGTGGCCTCTGATTTCAGCCTC
>JAZRRT010000218.1:0-6593 GCA_045650985.1 Acutalibacteraceae bacterium
TTATCAAGACCGTCGGGCGAATGTGCATAGTCAATAATAACCGTGTAATCCGTATCTGTCGGCACAACCTCAATTCTGCCGGGTACGCCTGCCGCTTCCGAAAGCGCTTTTGCAACGTCAGAAAACGCAAGTCCGAGCTGAATCGCGCAAACAGCAGCAGTCATTGAATTATATACGGTAAAGCCTCCGGGTATACGCATCTTTATTCTTTCAAGCTTTCCGATACCTACAAGCACGTACGATACTCCGCCGGGCTTATGCTCAATATTTTTTGCAGAATAATCCGCACTGTCACTGCGTGCAGAGCACGTGACAACAGCACAGTCGGTACCGTCCACCATAGCCGTATACGCGGCATCGTCTGCATTTACAACAGCTTTATCGCAATTTTCAAACAGCTTATGCTTTGCGGCAATATAATTTTCAAATGTTCCGTGGTAGTCAAGGTGGTCCTGCGTAAGATTTGTAAACGCGGCAACCTCATAGTGAATACCTGCCACTCTCTGCTGAGCGAGAGCCTGTGAGGAAACCTCCATAACACAAAACTCACAACCTGCATCAACCATCTGCGCAAAGAGAGAATTAAGCTCGAACGGGTCAGGCGTTGTAAGAGTTGCGGGATATTCTTTATCACCGACGATATTCTTAACAGTACCCACAAGACCTGTCTTGTGTCCTAGGGCTTCAAAAACGGATTTGAGCAAGAAACAAGTTGTTGTTTTTCCGTTTGTACCCGTAATGCCCACCAGACGGAGCTTTCTTGCAGGGTTGCCGAAAAACGACGCAGAGAGAAGCGAAAACGCTTCTCTTGAGTCGTTGACTATTAACTGATTTGAAACACCTGTATCACGCTCGGCAACGATAAGCACCGCACCGTTTGCAACGGCATCTGCGGCGGCATCGTGACCGTCAAAGCGCGCACCCTTAACACAGACAAAAACGCTGCCTGCCTTAACCTTTCTTGAATCTTCGGTAACAAGCGATACCTCCGCATCCGTTATGCCCGAAGCAATGCAGCCTGCACCTTCCAAAAGAGTGTATAAATTCATTTTCCTTCCCTCTTGACCGAATGAGCGGTCTGCCCATTCAAAACGTTAACCGTAAAGTGAATCGGATACGCCCGAGTATGACTTGAAGCTGACGGTAACAACGTCACCGTATTTAACTTCAGTACCCGGAGGAATATCCTGGTTGTAAGCAAGAATATCAGAACCGCTGAACGCATTACCCGATATTTTGATATTGATACCCAGATTATTGGCGCTGCGCCTTGCAACAGTAAGGCTCATACCTGAAAAATCGGGCACAACAACAGTTTCTTCTTCTCTGTCATCAGTATACAGTATCATAACGCCTTCTTGCGGCATCGTTTGTCCATAACCGGGAATCTGACGAACAACGTTTTCACCCGTACCGATAATACGAACCGAGAGATCTTTACTCTCTGCGATTTTTTTAGCATCAGACACAGTTCTTCCCACAACTGAAGGAGCAGCTATGTCTATAAGATTCTGCTCGTTTTCGTTATATTCGGGATCAACACCGAGATAACCCATTATCTCTTCAACAAGAGAAGCAGCAACGGGAGCGGCAATCTGACCGCCGTTAATCTGACCAACAGGCTCATCAATTGCAATAAGGATTGCTACTTGAGGATCATCTGCCGGAGCGACGCAGGCAAAGGAAGCAACGTATTTGCCTTCACCGTCGTGAAGCTTCTGAGATGTGCCCGTCTTACCCGCAACGCGATAGCCTGCAACATAAGCATTTTTACCTGTACCGGCGCTTACAACAGCTTCCATCATCGAAAGAACGCGCTTTGACGTTGTTTCAGAAACAACCTGTCTTTTCATCGTAGGCTGAGTTTGCGCAATTACGTTGCCTGCTCCGTCGAGCTGTTTGGCAACAACGTAAGGTGTCATAAGCTTGCCGCCGTTTGCTATTGCAGCTACTGCCGTTATCATCTGAAGCGGAGTGACTTCGAAAGTCTGACCGAAAGAATAACTCGAAAGCTGTGAAATACCGAATCTTTCTCTTGAGTGATATGCAGCATTTACTTTAGGTTCAGCCTCACCCGCAAGGTCAATACCTGTTTTTGAAGTGAAACCGAAAGCTTCGAAATAATCGTAAAACTTATCTTTACCGATTTCCTGGCCTACCGAAATAAAGAACGGATTGCAAGAGTTCATAAGACCCATCTGAAGATTCTGATGACCGTGACCGTCGCGCTTATGGCAACGGATATAGTGACCGGGAACCTGAATGCCGCCGACGCAGGTATGCGTTGTGTTTTCATCAGCAACGCCTTCCTCAATAGCAGCAGAAAGAGTAACCAGTTTGAAAACCGAACCCGGTTCGTAAGAAGCAGTTATAACGCTGTTCTTTCTCTGTTCCTTAACAGCCGCCGAAACCGCCGCCTGACGCTCTTCCTCATCGGTAATTTGCGAAATACGTTCGCTTTCAATTTCCGAGTAGAGGGTGAACGGATCGTTCAGGTCATAGTTAGGCATATTCGACATTGCCAGAATTGCACCCGTCTTGACGTCCATAACAATACCATAAGCCGCCTTCGCCTGAGCACTCTCGTACGCTTTTCCGAGCTCCGTTTCAAGCTTACCTTGTATTGTTCTGTCAATTGTAAGTACAAGGCTTGTTCCCTGCTGAGCTTCATTTATGGAAGTATATTCTATCGGCACACTTCCGCTCGAAGCACTTTTGGCACTTATTATTCTACCAGGAATGCCTGTAAGTATATCGTCGTATTTAGCTTCAAGACCTTCGCGGCCGACATCTTGATCACCTGTAAAGCCTATAAGAGTCGAAGCAAGAGAACCGTAAGGATAATAACGAGTTACGTCAGTCTGAACGCCTACACAGTTGTAAAGGTTATTTTCGTCGACAAAATCCATAACTGCGTTACGCAAGTTGAGATCGATTTCGCCTTTGATTTTTTCGTATCGGGTATTTTTCTTTGTTTTTTCAAGAATGTCCTGCGCATCAAGACCAAGAATTGCAGCAAGCTCGTTTGCAATAAGCTCGCGCTTTGTGTTAAGATCCGCTTCAATCTGCGCATCTGTTTTATCCTTCTTGCTCACAGTGATATTGGCAGGGTCTATATACACAAGCCATGCCGAAGCACTCTGAGCAAGGGCGTGCATATTGCAGTCGTATATCGTACCCCTGAGCGCAGACACTTCACTGTCACCGAGATAACGCTCAGCCGCCTGCTCTTTATATCTTTTGCCGTTTAAAAGCTGTATATCAGCAAGTTGAACCATACTTGTTCCGAAGCCGAGAATTATCAAACCGACAATCAGCTTCAAAGCACGTTTGGACATCTGCTTTGTCGCACCGCGAGCCATCGCCACAACCTCCTTATCCAAAACGACGAGAGCTAAGTTCCTGACCCAACTCCCGTCCTAATCAATATATTTCAATATAACCGAATATATGTTTATTCAGCAGAGATTATCTGATTTCCTTCATCAATATCAAAATAAACTATCTGATATCGTTCACGCTTAACCATACCCTGGCTCTCGGCATAAGCCTTTGCGTTATCAGGAGAAAACTTAGCATTGAAAACAGAGTTGAGTCTTGTGTACTCGCTCTTTTTTTCACCAAGTTCCTTATCAAGCTTCACGATAGCGTTATTAAGCTCGTTATCCTGAATATGAAGAGCAACGTTTGTGCCGAGAAGAGCAACGCCGATTGAAAGAACAATTGCAAACTTGAGCATCTTTGCTCTGATTGCTGCCGCCTCTGCTCTGATTTCTTGTCTTGTCTTAACCTGAGGTCTGACAATTCTGGGCTGAGGGCGCTGTTCGGGCTTAGGCTGCGGCTTATTCTTGGGAGCCGGAGCGAACAGATCAAGGTTATATGCAGCTGAGCTGTTGTTGTAGTTGTAAGCCAAAACAATTTCCCCCATTGTTAATTATAGTTTTTCGATTGCCCTGAGCTTTGCACTGCGGCTTCTGGGATTTTCCTCAAGCTCACGGTTCGTTGCAGTTTTAGGTTTAAAACAGATTTTTCCTTGCGGTGTTTTTCCGCACACACATACAGGAAATTCGGGCGGGCAAGTGCAACCGCCGACAAAAGATGAAAAGGCATTTTTAACAATCTTATCCTCAAGCGAATGGAAGGAGATGATTGCCAGCTTACCGCCTTTGTTAAGTGAACCGAACATATCTTTCACAGCTTGTCCGAGTCCGTTAAGTTCGAGATTTACTTCAATGCGAAGAGCCTGAAACGTTTTGCGGGCAGGATGTCCGTCGCGTCTTGCCGCGGCAGGATATGCACTTTTAATTATCTCGGCAAGCTGAAACGTTGTTTCAATCGGAGCTTTTTCACGTTCGCGCACAATTGCCGAAACAATTCTCGGCGCAAACTTTTCTTCGCCGTAATCGTAAAGAATTCTTTTAAGCTCACCTGCCGGAAGAGAATTAACAAGATCCTTAGCGCTTGTGCCGGTTTTGCTCATTCTCATATCAAGAGGAGCATCGTGATGAAAAGAAAAACCGCGTTCAGCCGAATCGAGCTGATATGAGCTGACTCCGAGATCCGCCATAATCGAATCTGCACCGTTTATACCAAGCGCAACCAGAATCGAGGATATGTTAAAAAAATTGTCGTGAACAATGGTAACCCTCTCATCCGAAGCAAAGCGCTGTGTGAGAACCTGTATTGCATCAGGATCACGATCGATAACGATAAGTCTGCCGTTTTCGCCAAGTCTTTCAAGCGCCGCGGCGCTGTGTCCGCCGCCACCGCCGGTACAATCAACGACCACACCATCAGGCTTTATGTCGAGTGCGTCTATCGTTTCATCAAAGAGAACTGATTTGTGGTTAAATTCCATCGTTATATCCTCTTAATAGTTGAGATCGGGTATGCTGCCTGAATTGAAAGATTGACTTTCTCTTTCAGCAGCCGCATAAGTGTCAGGATCCCATATCTCAAGGCGCTTCATATTACCGATAACAAGAACTTCGTCTTTAAGGCCTGCATATTTACACATAGCAGATATAAGAGTGAACCTTCCTTTTGCGTCCATCGTATAATCTTCAGAGTTCTTGTAAAGGTTTCTGCGCATCCACTCAAGCTCGGGTGTGTGTGCTACCTCTGAGCTTTTGTCGTTAAGCTCCTGACAAAGCTCATCCCAGTTTTGCTCAGGAAAGAAGTAAAGACAAGGGAAGGGACCGGGCGCACAGCAGGCAACAAACGTTTTGCCCAGGTGCTCACGATACTTGGCGGGAATGGACATACGGTTATTTTCATCAAGCACGGCATCCGCCATACCTTTGAAGCCGAGATAAAGCTTCTTTTCCGCTTCAACAGCAGCTGTTTTTTCAATTTCTGCCATGTCCAACCCCTCCTTTCATCGTTTTTTGGTGATTAAGAGTACCTAAATTGACCAATTTGTCCCTAACATTACTCATATTATAGCTTTATAGGGGCTATAAGTCAAGCAAAATCACAAATTTTTTTCGAAAAATTTCGTTAATTTCGACGATTTTTTCGCCTGTTTATTTTGAAGTTTTATATCTTGTGGCGAACATTTATTCGAACACAATTTCTTTGCTTTTGCAATAAAAAAATCGCCGAAAACAGCAAAAAAAGCAACCGACAAACCGCACTTCAAAACGACAAAAGAGCCGTCCGACAATAAAGTCGAACGGCTCTTCGTTTTTAGTTAAATTGTGTGGGATTAGCCCTCCTGAGCTGCACCTACGGGGCAGGAACCTGCGCAAGCGCCGCAATCGATGCAAGCATCAGCATCGATAACATACTTGCCGTCGCCCTCAGCGATAGCACCTACGGGGCAATCTGCTGCACATGCACCGCAAGCGATGCAATCGTCAGTGATAACGTATGCCATTGTGATTATCCTCCTCTTTAGATTTATGAGACAATTGTATCACACAATTGTAAAAATGCAAGAGTTATTTATTGCATTATTCAGCAGGAGCATAGAGATCCTTAAGTCTGAGAAGGTGATCGTATCTGTCGATAGCTGCCTTTTCAGCCTGTGCGAAGAGCTCTTCAGCACGCTCGGGGAAGGAACGTGTAAGTGAAGAGTAACGTGCTTCGTTAAGAAGGAAGTCACGGTAGCTGCCTGTTGCAGGCTTAGAATCGATTGTGAAGGGATTCTTGCCCTCTGCCTTGAGAGCGGGGTTGTAACGGAACATATTCCAGTAACCGCATTCAACAGCCTTCTTCATCTCGTTCTGGCAGTTGATCATACCGCCCTTGATGCTGTGCATCTCACAAGGAGCGTAAGCAATAATGATTGACGGACCCGGATATGCTTCAGCCTCTGTGATTGCCTTGATTGTCTGGTTCATATCAGCACCCATAGCAATCTGAGCAACGTAAACGTAGCCGTAGCTCATAGCAATTTCGGAAAGGCTCTTCTTAGCGATTGCCTTACCTGCTGCTGCGAACTGAGCAACCTGACCGATCTGAGAAGCCTTGGAAGCCTGACCGCCTGTGTTGGAGTAAACCTCAGTATCGAATACCATGATGTTTACATCCTGACCTGCTGCGAGAACGTGGTCAACACCGCCGAAGCCGATGTCGTATGCCCAACCGTC
>JAZRRT010000219.1:0-2864 GCA_045650985.1 Acutalibacteraceae bacterium
GGACGCAGCCGCAACGACCAGGTTGCAACCGATATCCGCCTCACACTTCGCAAAGAGTGTGAAGAGGTTATGGATTTGCTCCGCCACCTGACGGACACAATATTCAACAAGGCACACGAAAACGAAAACACGATTATGCCCGGCTACACCCACCTCCAGCGCGCACAGCCGATTACGTTCTGTATGCAGCTTTCAGCATACGTAAGTATGCTTGAGCGTGATATGGGCAGACTTGCTGACGCGAAGGCAAGAATGAACTATTCTCCTTTGGGCAGCGGCGCTCTTGCCGGCACAACATATCCGATAAACCGCGCAATGACCGCACAGCTTCTCGGCTTTGACGGGGTTGTTGAAAACACGCTTGTCGGTGTTTCGGACAGAGATTTCTGCCTTGAAACAGCTTCGGCACTTTCAATTCTTATGGTACATCTCTCTCGCCTTTGCGAAGAGATTATTCTCTGGTGCTCTTGGGAATTTAAGTTTGTTGAGCTTGACGATGCTTTTTCGACAGGCTCAAGCATTATGCCGCAGAAAAAGAATGCTGATATTGCAGAGCTTATCAGAGGCAAATCAGGCAGAGTTTTCGGCGACCTTATGGCTCTTCTTACAGCTATGAAGGGACTTCCGCTTGCATACAACAAAGATATGCAGGAGGATAAGGAAGCGATTTTTGACGCAATTGACACAGTCAAGATGTGTATGACCGCACTTGACCCGATGATTGAAACAATGCGCGTTATTCCCGAAAATATGCGCCGTGCAGCGGCAGAAGGCTTCATCAATGCAACCGACTGCGCAGACTACCTTGTCGGTAAGGGTCTCCCCTTCCGCGACGCTTACAAAGCAACAGGTGAGCTTGTTGCGCTTTGCATCAAAGAGAAGCTGACACTCGAAACTCTCCCGCTCGAAAAATATCAGGGCGTGTGCGAGTTGTTCGGTGAAGACGTTTACGAGGCAATCAAGCTTGAAACCTGCGTAAACAACAGAATCAAGAAATAACCTTTAAGGAAGATACGTATGAAAATCAAAGCAGCCGTTATCGGCGCAACAGGCTACGCAGGCGCTGAGCTTGTACGCCTTCTTCTCAGCCATCCCGACGTTGAGCTGACTGCCCTTTGCTCCAAGAGCTTCGAAGGTCAGAAGCTTTCCGACATATATCCTTCATTCCTCGGTCTTTGCGACAAAGTCTGCATTAACCAGAGCGAAGCAGTTGACCTGAGCGACGTTGTTTTCGCTTGTCTGCCTCACGGACTTTCTGAGCCGCTTGCGGCAGAATGTCTTGAAAAGGGCAGAAAATTCATAGACCTTGGTGCAGATTTCCGACTTGAGAGTGAAGAAGAATACACCGAATGGTATCAGAAGCCGTTTGACAAGCCCGAGATACACAAAGAGGCTGTTTACTGCGTGCCCGAACTGTTCAGAGAAAAAGCGGAGGGTGTAAACGTTATAGCCAACCCCGGCTGTTATCCTACGTCTGCAGCGCTCGGTCTTGCACCCGCAATTATCAACGACCTTGTTGAAACAGACAGCGTCATCATAGACTCAAAATCAGGCGTTACGGGCGCAGGCAGAAACCTTACGCAGACCACACACTACCCCGACTGTAACGAAGCTTTTTCACCCTATAAAGTCGGTATGCACCGACACACACCCGAAATTGAGCAGACACTCTCAAAGCTCGGCGGCAAAAAGATTAAGGTTACTTTTGTGCCCCACCTTCTGCCGGTAAACAGAGGTATTGTTTCCACAATGTACCTCAAGCTCAAGGAAGGCGTAACAAAAGAGCAGATACGCAACGCATACGAAAGCAAATACGCTGATGAGCAGTTTGTCCGCGTACTTCCTGACGGTGCAACAGCAAACCTGAAAAACGTCAAGTTTACAAATATGTGCGACATCTCGCTCCACATCGACAGCCGCACAAGCACACTTATCGTCGTGTCAACAATTGACAATATGGTAAAGGGTGCCGCAGGTCAGGCAATACAGAATATGAACCTTATTATGGGTATTGCCGAAAACACAGGACTTAACCTTGTTCCCCCTGCTTTTTAATCAGCCGACTGCTGATTTAATCTAATCCTTAAGGAGCAAACAACACAGTTATGGAATTTATCAAAGGTACAGTAACAACACCGCTCGGCTTTGTTGCAAACTCAGTCCACTGCGGTATCAGAAAAAACAAATCAAAGCACGACCTTGCCCTTGTTTACTGCGAGAAGCCTTGCACGGCTGCAGCTATGCACACAAGCAACCTCGTAAAGGGCGCTCCTAACCGAGTCACAGCCGCTAACCTTGAAAACGGCACAGCACAGGCAATCATCTGCAACTCAGGTATTGCCAACACCTGCGCCGCAGACGGCATCGAAAAGGCAGAGGCTATGTGCAAGCTTGCCGCAGACGTGCTCGGAATCAGCGCAAAGGACGTTGTCGTTGCTTCAACCGGCGTTATAGGCCCTTCAATAAACATCGAGCCGATTGCAACTCACATTGATGAGCTTGCAAAGGGTATGAGCCGTGACGGCGGACACAACGCCGCGGTTGCAATTATGACAACTGACACACACGAGAAAGAAATCTGCGTTAAGTTTGAGCTTGACGGAAAGACCTGCTATATCGGCGGTATGGCAAAGGGCAGCGGTATGATTATGCCCAATATGGCAACGATGCTCTGCTTCCTCACAACAGATGCCGCAATCAGCTCTGATATGCTCAAAGCAGCTCTCAACGCTGTCGTATGCGACACATTCAATATGGTATCCGTTGACGGTGACACATCCACTAACGATATGTGCTCGATCCTCGCTTCGGGTCTTGCAGGCAACAACGAAATCACTGCCGAGGGCGCAGAGTTTGACACGTTC
>JAZRRT010000220.1:0-7500 GCA_045650985.1 Acutalibacteraceae bacterium
CTGACTCATACCTACTCCGTGACCGTATCCTTCGGTTGTAAACCTGAACGTACCGTCAGTGAACTCAAACGTAAACACCGCACTTCTCAACCCCAGAGCATCACGCACCTTGAGTCCGCTGTACTCAACGCCACCTATTTCCATTGTTTTAACGTAGCCGTTATCATCCTTTTTAACAGCACCTACCCAACCCGAAGCTTCACCGTTGAGCTGACACCCGTCAAGCTGAGCAGCCGCAGACGAAAACTCCTGTGCGGTTATCACAACCGTCTTTATGCAATCGGGCGAAAGCTTATCGCCAATGCTTGTTACGCTTTTGAGATACGGCACCTCGCCGCCCCATACCGTTTCGGCGCTGTGTGTAACGCCGCCGTTATTTGCGTGGAAAGCCGCAATAATCGGCTTCCCGTCATACTCGATATACCTGCCTGCCACATCTTCAACGGCTTTTTTCAGTTTTTTCTCGTAGCTTTCAGCCTTATCTCCCCATTTTTCGGCACGTTCATCTTCAGTCAGATAACCCTGATGTGTAGACGCATCGTTTGAAAGGTACGCACCTTTAAGACCTGAATCAGGAGAAGATACCTGCTCCGATTTTTTATGCAACAAGTACGTGTAAGCGGCAACAGCCTGTGCCTTCAGCGCTTGCTCGTGATATGTAGGCAACATTTCTGCGGCAAGCACACCCGTCAGATACTCCTCAAGCGTAATCGTAAGCACAAGGTCATCATCAGACATAAAAACCTTCACGGTTTCTGCAGACTCAGCCGTACTTTCACCGCCTTGTCCCGTCGGTTGACTGCTGTTTTCCCGCACATTATTTTGCCCTGAATCGATTGCCGCAAGCGGCATAACAACCAGCGCCAAAGCGACTATGAGAGCGGCAAATTTGTAGAATCCCATTTTTTATTCCTCACTTTTCAATAATGATTGACTTTTTTATGCAAGTTATAGTATAATGTATTCTCAAATAATATTGTATAAGTATAATTATAAGTAAAATCCTTAAAGGAAGGAGAGCGAGATATGTCAAGATATATGTCTCCCATCAACAACGATTCCCTCATTAGTTTATGCAACGAAATTCAGATTAATGACAGAATCGATGTAAGCGACTACAACCGTTACGGTGTTAAAAGAGGTCTGAGAAATAACGACGGCACAGGCGTTATGGCAGGTCTTACAAAAATCTGCAGCGTTGACGGCTACTATATAGAGGACCGTGAGCGTGTGCCCCGCCCCGGTAAACTCAATTTCAGAGGTCTCGATGTAAACGAGATTGTTGAGGGTTGCCGCAAAGAAGACCGATTCGGGTTCGAAGAGGTAGCCTGGCTTCTTATCTTCGGTGCACTTCCCACACCCCAGCAGCTTTCCAAATTCAGCAACGTGCTTGCCGAGTGCCGTGAGTTGCCGGACGATTTCATTGAAGATATGATTATGAAAGCGCCCTCACCCAACATTATGAATAAAATGGCGCGCTCCGTAATGGCTCTCTACTCCTACGACGATAACCCCGACGATATTTCAACCGCAAACGTACTTCGTCAGTGCATCCAGCTCATAGCACAGCTTCCTTCAATTATGAGCTACGCATATCAGGTAAAAAGACGCCATTACTACAAAAAGAGTATGTATATCCACCAGCCCAAGCGTGAGCTTTGCACGGCACAGTCAATTCTGCGCACAATCCGCTCCGACAGACTTTTCACTGACGAAGAGGCAAAGCTTCTTGACCTGTGCCTGATTCTTCATTCAGAGCACGGCGGCGGTAACAACTCAACGTTTGCAACCCGTGTGCTCACATCCTCGGGCACTGATACCTATTCGGCAATCGCCGCAGGTATCGGCTCGCTCAAGGGTCCCAGACACGGCGGCGCAAACATCAAGGTCAAGGAAATGACCTCTATTATGGCAGAGGAAATTTCAGACATTACGGATGAAGCACAGGTTGCAGCATATATCGAAAAGCTCATCAGAAAAGAAGCAGGCGACCGTTCGGGTCTTGTTTACGGTATGGGTCACGCAATCTACACAATGTCCGACCCGAGAGCTGTTCTTCTCAAAGAAGCGGCACGCAATTTCATCTTCAGCGAAGAGTTTGAAAGAAGATTCCGTCAGCTTGAGCTTATCGAAAATCTCACACCGGATATATTCCGTTCCATCAAGGGCGATATGAAGCCGATTTGTGCAAACGTAGACCTTTACTCAGGTCTCATTTACGATATGCTCGGCATTCCGGAAGACCTTTTCACACCCCTGTTTACGGTTTCGCGTATGGCAGGTTGGGCAGCACACAGAATCGAAGAGCTTACAACGGGCAAGCGCATAATCCGCCCTGCATACAAAAACGTAACTCTTCCCTACCACTATATTGCACTTGACCAGCGTACGGAAGAAAACGTTATGCATCCCGACGAATATATCCCCAGCGAAGCTCGTGCTGTTCTCAAATAACATAAGAGGTGTCGTTTAAATGAAAAAAATCAAAGGCTGCCTTTCCAAGCCTGAACCTGCCGCATTAATCGCAATTGCCGCACTCAGCCTTTGTGCTCTGCTGCCGTTGCGTGTGGTTCACGTAACAACACTCATTGACCCTACAACAGGTTTTTTTGACAAAACAAACTTTACCGTTCCGCTCTTTTATGCCATAGGCGCCGTTGTTGCAGTTGTGCTTTTCGCGCTCAGCTACCTCAACAGCAAGGCAACTCGAACACGCGACTGCGTTGCAAAGAGCAAATCGCTCGGAATAGTTTCTGTCCTCACCGCGCTGAGTATTGCTTACAGCTCGGTCATCGGCTTTTCCGAATTCATTCAGCTCAACGCCGCTTACAGTGACGCACAGGCTGTAAGTTACACCAGCTATCTCACTCAGAGCGGTGCAGCCGCACTTGCCGTTGAAGGCATTATGGGTCTTTTATCCGTAACCTTCTTCTGCCTTTATGCAGTATCCTGCTTCAAGAAGAATTTTTCACTTTCTTCTTTTGCTCTTCTTTCCGTTACACCTACGTTATGGGCAATAAGCAGAATAGTTTTCAGATTTCTTGAAAAAATAAGTTTTGTAAACGTATCGGATTTGTTGCTTGAGCTTATAACTCTTGCGTTTATGATTATGTTTACACTCACGTTTGCTCAAATAGTTACAGGTTCAACCCCCGAAGTTTGCGCATGGCGTCTTTTCGGCTGCGGTCTTCCCACAGCAGTTGCAGCTTTCGTAACAAATATGCCCAGACTTTTCCTCGTTGTTACAGGAAAGTCCGAGCTTATCACCGAAGGCTATGCGGTTGAACTCTGCGACATCGCACTGGCTGTTTTTATCCCCATTTTCCTCTACCACACGGCAACAGCCAAAAAGGCTGACAAAAACTAATTTACCGAAAGGTTTGCTGCGGTTTTGTTTATTGATAATCTGCTGACCACTGCCGAGCAAGTATTTATACTATATATTCTGATTGCAATCGGATTTGTTGCGGATAAAACCGGTCTTTACACAGAAAAAGCATCAAAGCTCAACACGAATCTGCTTTTTTACATTGTAACCCCTCTGGTAATTGTCAAAAGCTTTATGGAAATTGACAATTCGCGCGAAAATCTTAAAAACTTCGGAATTGCGGCTCTCGGCGGCGTAGTCATTCACCTCATAGGTATGGTGCTGATACTGCCCCTGTTCAGGAAAACTGACAAATCAAAAGCGGGACTTTACCGCTATGCATGTATGTACGGCAACTGCGGATATATGGCGTTACCGCTTGCAAACGCTGTACTCGGTGAGCAAGGTGCATTTTATTGCTCAGCAATAATTATGGTTTTCAACATCTTTTCTTTTACCCACGGCATATATATTATGGGAGCGCAAAAAGGCGGATTCAACTTCAAAAAGCTCCTTATCAATCCGGGCACAATCGGCGTTACATTAGGCTTGCCGCTGTACCTTCTCGGTGTTGAATTGCCTGAGGTTATATCTACACCGGTAAACAGCCTTGCTTCTCTCAACACTCCGCTTGCAATGCTTATTTTCGGCACATACATTGCACACACAGACTTAAAAACAATTTTTTCCGACAAGAGAATTTACCTTGTCGCTCTCATCAAGCTTATCACCATTCCGATGATAATGCTTATCGGCTTCAAGCTTCTCAACGTCCCAAAAGAGCTTGCCATGGCAATTACGGTTTCGGCATCCGCTCCCTGCGCTAACAACACGGTTATTCTTGCAGGAAAGTACGGGCTCGACACAGGAATTGCGTCAAAGACGGTTGCTCTCGTCAGCTTTTTTTCAATTATCACCATGCCCGTTATGATTGCGATTGCCGCAACGTAACATCACCATTCGAAAGGAAGAAACGGATATGTCAAAAGACAAAAAAAGAAAAGGTCAAAGCAAGCTTGCATTCCCACTCGGACTTGCAGTTGTTATTTTTGCAGTCATAGGCGTTATCTTCGCAGTAGGTGCGGGAATTGACGGAATAAAGAAACTGACAGACAATTCAGAGAAAAAACTTGAATATGAAAATATGCTCATCCCTGTCGTAATGTATGACCCTAATATGTTCGACGACGTTTCTTCCGCTGATCTCAATCAGCTTACGGTTTGCGCAGTATGGGGTATAATCAAAGACGAAGAAAACTACCCGGGCAAATACGAAACAGATGAGCAGGGCAACATCGAAATTCCCAAGGAAGATGTTGAAAAAGAATTTGCAAAACTTTTCGGCACAGACGTTGTGCCGACGCATATCGGCGTTAAGGGTAACTTCGACGAATTCACCTACGATGAGCAGAGGAAATGCTACCTTGTAACCTCTGCCGGTACGGTGCCGATATACACACCGAAGGTAACCGAAATCGACAAGACTTCCAACACCGTTGTTCTTACGGTAGGCTATCTCGCCGCCGAAGCATGGGCACAGGATTCTGCAGGCAACTTCATCCAACCCGAACCCAGCAAGTACGTCAGAATCACACTGCGCGAAAACGACAACGGTTATTACATAAGTGCTATGCAGACGGCTGATACACCCGAGGATGCACAGCCCGGTGTAACACTCCAGTCAACAGCTCCCGCGACAATACCCGAAACCACTTCCGAAACCACTTCGGATGAAGAAACCACAACAGAAGAAGAATAAAAAACATCCTCCTTCGGTAGAATCAAACCTACCAAAGGAGGATATTTCATTTCTTGAATTTTATGTCCAAAGCAAAACTGCCCCCGTTTCAGGGCACTTAGTCCACGCCGAGATAAATTGTTGATTTTGAGTCGGCAAAATCAAGATTTGTGAAATCCTGCGTTGCACCGTCCTCAAACACAAGGCGCACGTCAAATTTATTGGTTTGCGTCTTGGTGTATTCAAATTCAACCGCAACGTCAGCCCTGAGTGAATCTTCGGAAAGGATTGTTTCTGACCACTCGGTTGTACCGACAGGTCTTGCCATAATCTTTACCGCATCCTTCCCCATCATATTTGCGAGCGTAACCTTGCCGCGACCTACTGCAGCATCCTCAACGTCTTCAACCGCAACGTCAACATTTGCATCGTCCCCGGCGGCATTATCAGAGCAGCCTGCAAACAGACACATACACAGCATTACGGCAAGCAACACAGACGTTATCTTTTTCATCCTGATATCCTCCTTACAATTAAAGCTGTTTTTATTTTATCACCTGCGTATGATAAATGCAATCATAAAATAAAAAAGGCTTGAAAAGAAAAGACTTATAGTCTATAATTACACTATTATGGAAATCTTTAACGGAAGAAGTGTTTAATCAATGGAGTACAATTTTGCTGACTGCATATCATCGCTGCAGCCTTCACTTATCAGAGAATTTTTTAAATACAACGGTCTGCCCGGTATAATTCCCTTCTCGGCAGGCAACCCTTCGCCCGAATCTTTCCCCGTAGACGAGATTGCTGAGATTGCAAGCGACATTTTCACAAAGAACCCCGTTGCCGTTCTTCAGTACGGCATCACCGAGGGTTATGCTCCCCTTCGCGAAACTCTCCGCGAATTCAGCAAGAGCAGATACGGAATCGGCACGGAAAACGATGAACTTATCGTCACATCGGGTTCACAGCAGACAATGTATCTGGCAACCAAGGTGCTTGTAAACCCGGGCGACACAATAATTTGCGAAGAGCCTTCATTTGTCGGTTCGCTCAACGCTTTCCGCTCATTCGGTGCTAACCTCTGCGGTGTCGAAGTTGAAAGCGACGGTATAAACATCGCAAAGCTTGAAGAAGCTCTTAAAACTGAGAAAAACGTAAGATTCATCTATACAATCCCCAACTTCCAGAATCCCTCAGGCGTCACAATGAGCTTTGAGAAGCGTAAGGCTGTATACGAGCTTGCAAAGAAATACGGCGTTATGATTCTTGAGGACAACCCCTACGGCGAGCTTCGCGTTACGGGTGAAGACGTACCGCAGATTAAGAGCCTTGACGAAGACGGTATCGTTATTTATGCGGGCTCTTTCTCAAAAATACTTGCCCCCGGTGTACGCGTAGGCTTCTGCGTAGGTCCCAAGCCCGTTGTTGCAAAGATGATTGTAGGCAAGCAGGTTTCCGACGTTCACACACCGGTATTTTCACAGGTGCTTGTTGACGAGTGGATAAAGAGATACGACATAAACGAGCACATCGAAAAGGTCAGAGCACTGTACCGCTCAAAGCTCAACCTTATGTGTGACCTTGTTGAAGAAAAGCTTCTCGATTACGTCACATACACACGCCCCGAAGGCGGTCTGTTCGTTTGGTGCAAGCTCAACGACAATATACCTATGGCAGAATACTGCAAGAAGGCACTTGACAACAAGGTTACAATCGTTCCCGGTTCAGCCTTCCTCGGCGATATGACAGCTAAAACACAGTGCTTCAGAATGAACTTCTCAACACCGAGTGATGAAGCTATCGTAAAGGGTGTCAGCATTCTTGCAGACATTGCAAAAGAATATTAATTTATTACGGAGATAAATAAAATGGAAAACACAGCCCCGGAGCGTAAGCCCCGCGTATTAAGTCTTATTCAGCCCACCTCCATACCGACAATCGGAAACTATTTCGGTGCCCTTAAAAACTGGAAAGCTATGAGTGAGGATTACGATTGCCTTTTCGGCGTCGCTGACCTTCACGCAATCACCGTACGTCAGGATCCCGCTATGCTCAGAAAGCAGTCGACAGAAATGTTTGCGTTGCTTCTTGCAAACGGTCTTGATCCCGAAAAGAGCGTCGTATTTATGCAGAGCCACGTGCCCGAGCACGCTCAGCTCGGATGGCTTCTCAACTGCTATACTCAGTTCGGTGAAGCTTCAAGAATGACCCAGTTCAAGGAGAAAAGCCAGAAACACGCCGATAACATCAACGTCGGTCTGTTCTCATACCCCACTCTTATGGCTGCGGATATTCTTCTTTATCAATCTAATTTCGTTCCCGTCGGCGCAGACCAGAAACAGCATCTTGAGCTGACACGTAACATCGCAGAGCGCTTCAACGGCATCTACGG
>JAZRRT010000221.1:0-3422 GCA_045650985.1 Acutalibacteraceae bacterium
GGATTTCGGGGATGAGACCGTCACCGATGCCCATCTGAACGTGTGTGCCGATTGAGCCTCCGGAGAGAATGGCAGCATCTTCCGGCTCAACAGCCCATATCTCAATATCGGGGTTTGCCGCTTTGAGCGTTTCGCCGATGCCTGTGATTGTGCCGCCTGTGCCGATGCCTGAGCAGAAGCCGTGAATCGGGCCGTCGACCTGCTCGAGAATTTCAACGCCTGTGCGTGAGCGCTGGATTTCAACGTTTGCAGGGTTTTCAAACTGCTGGGGCACAAAAACGTTGGGGTCTTCAGCCTTCATTCTGAGTGCGAGGTTAAGACACTCCTCAATACAGGCGCCGATGTTGCCTGCGTCGTGCACAAGAAGCACGCTTGCACCGTAGTGCTCAACAAGCTTGCGTCTTTCTTCGCTGACGGAGTCGGGCATAATGATTACTGTTTTGTAGCCTTTTACCGCACCGACAAGTGCAAGACCGATGCCCTGGTTGCCGCTGGTGGGCTCAACGATTGTTGTGTTTTCGTTTATGAGACCCTTTGCTTCAGCATCGAGAATCATATTATAAGCCGTTCTTGTTTTAATGCTGCCGCCAACGTTGAGACCTTCGAACTTAACAAGTATCTCTGCACCTTCGGGCGGAGCTAAATGAGAAAGTCGAATAATCGGTGTGTTGCCGATAGCTTCGAGTATATTGTTGCAAACCATAAATCTGTGTCACCTCAGAATCAGGATGATTTATAACTTTATTCTATGCCGCGCACTGCGTAATGTGTTGCGCAAAATTCAACAGCATAAATTATACAGCAAAACAAAACGAAAAACAACTACCAATAATGGAATATTTTCGGCAAAATACGGCGTATTTTCTGTTATTTTTGTATAGTAACCAAACACTTGAAAAATCATCTGTTATAATGTAAAATGAATAAAGAAATTTGAAGCATAGCTGTTTATGAGGAGTGAAACAAATGAGGAATCCGCTCGCTGACCGCATCAGACCGCAAAAAATTGAAGATATGGTCGGTCAGAGACATCTCCTTGCTGAAGGCAAGGCGCTTAGAAGAATTATAGATTCGGGTGAAGTGCCTAACCTTATTTTCTACGGACCTTCCGGTGTCGGTAAAACAACCCTTGCCGAAATTCTTGCAAAACGTACCAACAAATACTTGTGCAAGCTCAACGGCACAACGGCATCAACTGCAGATATTAAGGAGATTATAGCTCAATCCAATACGCTCAGCGCAATAAACGGCGTGCTGTTATACCTTGATGAGATTCAGTATTTCAACAAAAAGCAGCAGCAGACGTTGCTTGAATATATCGAGGACGGCTCGATAACTCTTATCGCTTCAACTACGGAAAATCCGTATTTTTACGTTTATAATGCGGTGCTCAGCCGCTCTACGGTGTTTGAATTTAAGAGTGTGACACCTTCTGAAATTGAGCCTGCCGTGCTTCGTGCCTTCGATTTTCTTGCTCAGGAGGGCGGCATGGAGTTTGAGCTGGAGGACGGTGTTGTTCACCATATTGCCTGCGGCTGCGGCGGTGACGTGCGTAAGGCGATGAATTCTGCCGAGCTGTGTGCAATGGCTTCTCATTCCGTGGATAATAAACGTGTTGTTACGCTCGAAATTGCCGAGCAACTGACTCAGCGCAGCGCCTTCAGGTACGACAAAGAAGGCGACGAGCATTACGATATTGTTTCCGCTTACCAGAAATCAATGCGAGGCTCAGACCCCGATGCCGCCGTGCACTACCTTGCGCGTCTGCTTGAAGCAGGTGACCTTCCCTCTGCGTGTCGCAGGCTTCTTGTTTGCGCAAACGAGGATGTCGGTCTGGCTTATCCTCAGCTCATACCGATTGTAAAGGCGGCTGTTGATACTGCACTTCAGGTTGGTCTGCCCGAAGCGAGGATTCCGCTTGCCAACGCAGTTATTCTTGTTGCGACTGCGCCAAAATCAAATTCGGCCTACGAAGCCGTTGATGCGGCGCTTGCCGATATACGCGCAGGTAAGAGCGGACCTGTGCCCAGAACGTTGCAGAATAAGCATTTCGACGGCGAGGATAACGACCGTAAGGGACAGTTTTATAAGTATCCTCATGCGTTTGAAAACCATTGGATAAAGCAGCAGTATTTGCCTGATTCGCTTAAAAACAGAAAGTATTACAACTACGGCGACAACAAAAATGAACAGGCGGCAAAAGCCTACTGGGACAAAATAAAGGAATAAAAACTAAAAATCCCACAGACAATGCTTAACGCATATCTGTGGGATTTAATTTGTTTCAGGGCGAAAATTGAGGCTGTCGCACTTACTTGATATAGGGCAACGGGTTGACCGTGTTGCCGTTTACGATAACCTCAAAGTGAAGGTGAGCACCCGAGCTGTTACCCGTGTTACCTACACGTCCGATTGCCTGACCGCGCGATACCTTCTGACCGACGGATACGGAAATTGAGCCGTCGAGCATGTGGGCATATCGTGTCTTGACACCGTTGCCGTGGTTGATAACAACCTGGTTACCGTAGCTCTTGTTGCTGAATTTGACAAGTTCAACCGTACCGGAATCTGCTGCAAGAACAAGCTTACCGGAGGCATTGCCGCCCGAAATATCGAGACCGGTGTGCCAGCCGCTGCGGCGGTTGCCGTAGCTTGAGGTGATTGTGTAAAGACCTGAAACAGGCCATACAAACTTGCCTTTTGAAACTACTTCGTAGTTGCCGCCGCTGCCGTGAACAGTCGGCTTCTTTGTGCCTACCTGAACCTTTTCCGGTGTGGGCTCAACAAGTGTGATACGGTCAATTTCTTCTGAACCTGTCTGTATTCCGTCAACGTAGGTGACGAGGTAAGTGACTTTATCGATACCTTTGGCACCCTTGCGGATAACGCGCTTGTCACCTCTGAAGAGGTTTGCAGATTCTACGGTTTCGGTTTCGTAGGGTGTGGAAACCTGATTCTCGACAACCTTTATTATTTTTACGCGGACAAAGCTGACTTCTGAGGAGATGGTCAGTTTTGTGTCGGTTTTGAATACGTCAAAGTTTACGTTGGGATTGAGTGCCTTGAGCTCTGAGGTGGAAATGTCGTAGAGTTTGGCAACGCCGGAAGGAGTATCGCCTTCTTTGACTGTGTAGAAAACAGCCTCGCTCTTTTTCTCGTTTTCAAGAACGTGAAGGAGCTTGGATGCTTCCCACATCTTTGTTTCATCGTCGGGGTAAAGACCCTGAATGAATTCGACGTTTTCCACGAAATCGGCGAATGAGTTTTCATCATTCTTATCGAGCTTGTATTTTTCTTCAGCTTCGTTGAGAATGTTGTCGAAAACGCTTCGGGCGTCGGTTTCGTTCTTGACTGCGCAGATAAATTCACCGTCGATATAAACGCCACAGGCACTGGTAAGCTTTGAGCCTGAGCTTTCAATC